>JBBSNJ010000354.1:0-4500 GCA_038232775.1 Thermomicrobiales bacterium | reverse complement strand
CTCGGCGAGAACGGGGCCGGCAAGAGCACCCTGATCAACCTGCTGACCGGCGTCCATCGCCCCGATGCCGGCACCATCGCCGTCGACGGCGCGAGGGTCGACCTCGCCCGCTTCGGGCCGCGCCAGGCCGAAGCGCTCGGCGTCTCGGTCGTCCACCAAGAGCTGAGCCTCAGCCCCCATCTGACCGTCGCCGAGAACGTCTTCCTCGCCCAGCCGCCCACCCGCTTCGGCCTGATCGACCGCCGCGAAATGGAGCGCCGCGCCGCCGACCGCTTCCACGGGCTGGGTGTCGCGATCGACCCCGCCGCCCTGGCCGGCGAGCTCGCCCTGGCCGAGCAGCAGTTGGTCGAGTTCGTCAAAGCCACCGTCGTCCGCCCCAAGGTCCTGATCCTCGACGAGGCGACCTCGGCCCTCGACCGCGCCCAGGTCGCCCTCCTCTTCGCCGAGCTCCGCCGCCTCCGCGCCGCCGGCACCGCCGTCGTCTTCGTCTCCCACCGTCTGGAAGAAGTCTTCGCCCTCTGCGACCGGATGACCGTCCTCAAGAACGGCGAGGAGGTCGCCACCGTCCCGACCGCGGGGACCACCACCGCCGGGCTCGTCCAACTGATGGTCGGCCGCCGCTTGGAGGAGGTCTTCCCGCCCAAGCCGCCCATCGACCAGGTGCTGGCGGCGCCGGTCGCCCTCGCCGTCCGCGACCTCGCCTCGGGCCGGCGGTTCCGGGACGTCTCCTTCGAGCTCCACCGCGGCGAGATCCTCGGCCTCGGCGGCCTCCAGGGCCACGGCCAGCACGCCCTGCTGGCCGCCCTCTTCGGCCGCCACCCGGTCGAGGGCGGGCTCGCGCTCGGGGGCGAACCGGCGCGGATCGAGACCCCCCGCGCCGCCACCCGCCGCGGCGTCGCCTACGTCCCGGCCGACCGCAAGACCGAGGGGCTGCTCTTGCCCCTCTCGGTCCGGGAGAACCTGGCCCTGCCCAACCTCGGCCGCCTCGGCCGCTGGGGCTTGATCCAGGGTGAGCGCGAAACGGACCTCGTCGCCGACCTCGTCCGCCGGCTCCAGATCCGGCTCCGCTCGCCGCGGCAGGGGCTGCTCCGCCTCTCCGGCGGCAACCAGCAGAAAGTCGCCATCGCCAAGTGGCTGCCGCTGCGGCCCGACGTCTTCCTCCTGGCCGAGCCGACGCGGGGAATCGATGTCGGCACCAAGCAGGAGATCTACCGCCTGATGCGGGAGCTGGCCGCCGCCGGCGCCGCCATCCTCCTCATCTCCTCCGACACCGTCGAGCTGCTCGGCCTCAGCGACCGCGTCCTCGTCCTCTACGAAGGGCGCCCGGTCGCCACCTTCCAGGGGGAGGAGGTCACCGAGGAGAACGTCGTCCACGCCTCCGTCGCCGGCCGCACCCTCGACCAGGCGGGCCGGGAGGGCCGGAAGGGCCGGGTGGACCGGGCGGACCGGGCGGGGCAGGCGGAGCGGGCGGGCGCGGCAACGCTCCGCTCCTCTGCCTCCCCCGCGCTCGGCCCCACCACCCCATCTCCACCCCCGCCCCTGGTCGAGGACCGGCCCGCCGCCGCCGCCGCCGGGGCCGAGCGCCGGCGGCTGCCCCGCGCCTGGCGGGAGGTGGCGCCGATCTACGCCGTCCTCGCCGGCTTCGCCCTCGTCTACCTCTTCGCCACCCGCGGTTCTGTCTCGCTCGGCACCCTGAACAACCTCTCGGCCTACCTCTTCCCGCTGACGCTGGCCGCCCTCGCCCAGTCGGTCGTGATGCTGACCGGCGGCATCGACCTCTCGCTCGGCGCCCTGGTCAGCCTCGCCACCGTCCTCCTGGCGACCCGGATGTACGACTCGGCCGGCTCGATGCTCGGCGCCGTCCTCCTCGTCCTCGCCGTCGGCGCGCTGCTGGGGTTCCTGACCGGGGCAGTGGTGACCTTCGCCCGCCTGCCGGCGATCATCGTCACCCTCGCCACCTCGTTCCTCTGGGCTGGGCTCGCCCTCTTCGTGCTCGACGTCCCCGGCGGCCACCTCCCGGCGCGATTCGCCCAGGGGATGACCGGCCAACTCGGCGGCACCGTCCCGGTCACGCTGCTGGTGCTGGCCGCCGTCCTCCTCGCCTGGAAGGCGATCAAGTCGACCCCGCTCGGTTTGGGCATCTACGCCGTCGGCGACAACCCGGCCGGTGCCTTCGCCAGCGGCGTCCCCGTCCGCCGCGCCCGCCTCGCCGCCTACGTCGTCGCCGGCGTGCTGGCGATGATCGGCGGCATCGGTCTCGCCGCCTACTCCGGCACCGGCGATCCCCTGATCGGCACCCCCTACACCCTGGCCGCGATCTCGGCCGCGGTCCTCGGCGGCGTCAGCTTCCTCGGCGGCCAGGGCCAGCTCCGGGGGGCCGTCGCCGGCGCCCTGATCCTCGGGCTGCTGATCCAGATCCTCTTCATCTCCGGCCTCTCCCCCTCCTACCAGCGCGTCATCCAGGGCGTCGTCCTGATCGTCGCTCTCGGCATCAAGGTGCTGGCGGGCCGGCGCCTGGCGGAGGGACGATGAGCACGACGACCCGCGACGCGGCGACCGGACCGGGCGGGACCGCCGCCCGCTGGCGGCGCTGGCGCCCCGACCCCGTCCTCCTGACCGCCATCCTCTTGCTGGCGACCTGGGCCTTCAGCCTGCTCCAGATCGCCGGCTACCGCTCCTGGGACTACAACCTCTTCACCCTCCGCGTCGCCGCCTTCCTCGCCCTCGTCGCGGTCGGTCAGACGCTGGTCGTGCTGCTCGGCGGCATCGACCTCTCGGTGGCGGCCACGATCAGCCTCAGCGGCGTCGTCGGCGGCAACCTGATCGGGCGCCTCGGGGAGGGGCCCGGGATCGCCGCCACCTTAGCGATCGCCGCCGCCGTCGGGATGGCCAACGGGCTCGGCATCGTCACGATGCGCCTCCCCCCGCTGGTGATGACCCTCGCCAGCCTGAGCATCATCCAGGGCGGCCTCCTGATCTACAACGCCGGCAACCCGGTCAGCGGCGAATCGCCCCTCCTCGGCCGGCTCGCCAACGGCGACGTCGCCGGCCTGCCGACCCCCGTCCTCGTCCTCGCCGTGGCCGCCGCCGCCACGCTCGTGCTGCTCCACCGCACCGCCTACGGCCGCGCCGTCTACGCCGTCGGCACCAACCCCCTCGCGGCCGAGCTCTCGGGCGTCCCCGTCGCCCGCGTCCAGATCGCCACCTACGCCCTCTGCGGCTTCTTCGCCGGCCTCACCGGCCTCCTCATCCTCGGCTGGACGGGCTACAGCTACTTGAACATGGGTGACCCCTACCTGCTCAGCTCGATCGCCGCCGTCGTCGTCGGCGGCACCAGCATCCTCGGCGGCCGCGGCAAGCTGGTCGGCACGCTGCTCGGCGCCCTGCTGCTGACGATCTTCGTCAACATCCTGACCGTCCTCAAGATCCCGGAGGCCGGGCGGATCATGGTCCAGGGCGGCCTGATCTTGCTCCTCCTCCTCGTCTACGCCGTCGTCGAAGAGTCGCGCTAGCGGTCCGCCGGGCGCGCCGCGCCGGATCGCGCCGTTGGTCGGCGCCGGGACGGCGGCGGGCGGGGAGGTCGGGACGATGGACGACCGCACGGGCGGCGCGCCCGGGGACCTGATTCGCTGCGGCTGGGCGGGACCCGACCCCCTCTATGTCGCCTACCACGACGAGGAGTGGGGCGTCCCCTGCCACGACGACCGGGAGCTGTTCGAGCGGTTGCTGCTGGAGGGGTTCCAGGCTGGGCTGTCCTGGATCACGATCCTGCGCAAGCGGGAAGGGTTCCGGCGCGCCTTCGAGGGGTTCGACCCCGAGCGGATCGCCGCCTACGGCCCCGCTGACGAGGCGCGGCTGTTGGCCGACCCCGGCATCGTCCGCAACCGGGCGAAGGTGGCGGCGGCGGGCCGCAACGCCCGCACCTTCCTCGCCGTCCAGGCCGAGTTCGGCGCCTTCGACCGCTACCTCTGGGGCTTCGTCGGTGGTGCGCCGCTGGCCAAGCTCCGCCCCCAATCCCTGGCCGAGGTGCCGGCGACGACGCCCGAGTCGGACCGGCTGAGCCAGGACCTCAAGCGGCGGGGGTTCTCGTTCGTGGGGAGCACGATCTGCTACGCCTTGATGCAGAGCGTGGGGATGGTCGACGACCACGTCGCAGGGTGCTTCCGGGCCGATGCTGCCGGGGATCCGTGAGGGGCTGGAGTAAGGAGCGATCGGGACCCTGACCCCGATTGACCGATACCGGACTCGGCCAATGGCGCAGGCTCCGGATCGGCGCTCTCCCCCCTGGTTCAATCGGGATCTCAAGGAACCTAGCGTTTCCCCGAGACAGACTGGGCGGGCGGGGCCGCCCGCCCCGCCCGCCCAGTCGTGTCGTTCCGGACCCCGCAACTAGCGGAGCGTGTCGGTTCGATCAACCGTGTCGACGCGGCGGGTGGCGGTCGGCGCCGGATCGACGACGACCGCGCGGGCGGGGCGGCGCGCGAGGCCGGCGAGGCCGAG
>JBBSNJ010000353.1:0-4518 GCA_038232775.1 Thermomicrobiales bacterium | reverse complement strand
TTGGCCCGCCGCCCGGGCGGGGGCCGGCGCCGCCCCGGCGCCGGCCGCCCTGCCGCTAGCCCAGGGCGAGAGCACCGGCACCTTCACCATCTTGGTCGACGGGAGCACGCCCGACCTCGACCCCCATTCGCAGTACGACAACCAGGCGTCGATGATCCTCCTCGGCGTCTACGAGATGCTGGTCCGCTACAAGGGTGAGAGCACCGAAGAGATCGAGCCGATGCTGGCCGAGTCGTGGGAGACGAGCGCCGACGGGACGGCGGTCACCTTCACGATCTTCCCCGACGTGCTCTTCCACAACGGCACCGTCTGCGACGCGGAGGCGGTCCGGGCCTCGTTCGAGCGCTTCCTGCTGATGGACATGGGGCCGGTCAACGTCATCAAGCGGTTCGTCCAGGATCCGGCCCAGATCGAAGTGGTCGATCCGTTGACGGTCCGCTTCAACCTCGGCCGGCCGCAGCCGCTCTTCTTGCCGGCGATGGCCTCGTCCTACGGTCCGATGGTGGCCGACGCGAGCCTCGTCGCCGAGCACCAGACGGAGGAGGACCCCTGGGCGAACGAGTGGTTCCGGAAGGACGCGGTCGGCACCGGGCCGTACCAGTTGACCGAGAACGACGAGATGTCCCAGGTGGTGCTGACCAAGTTCGACGACTACCACGGCGGCTGGGAGCAGCCGCACTTCGACCAGATCGTGATCCGCGTCGTCGAGGAAGTCGGCAGCCGCCGCCAACTGCTCGAGACCGGGGACGCCGACGCCACGCTGCTGAACCTGACGCCGGACATCGTCGACGAGCTGCGCTCCAACGCCGACCTCCAGGTCGTGCCCTACGACTCGACCGCCGTCTTCTGGGTGACGATGAACGCCGAGCGCTTGAAGACGGCTGAGGCGCGCCGCGGCTTCTCCTACGCGTTCCCCTACGAGGAAGTGACCGAGAGCGCCTACCGGGGGCTGATCGTCCGCTCCGGGCCGCTGGCGAACAACATCCGCGGCTACGATCCGGACATCTTCCTCTACGAGACCGATCTGGATCAGGCGAAGGAGCTGATCCTCGCCGGCGGCTTCGCGGAGGGGGACAGCTTCGACTACATGTTCCCGTCCGGCGACGAAGTGGAGCGGACGATTGCCCAGCTCTTCCAGGCGAACGTCCAGCAGATCGGTTTCAACCTTGAGCTGGTCGAGGTCGAACGCGGGACGCTGCTCGATCTCACCTACGGCGACGCCCCGGCCGAGGAGCGGCCGATGTTCTTCGGCGGCCAGGGGTGGTGGCCCGACTACAACGACCCCTGGAACCAGTTCGTGCCGAACTTCACCGACCGGGCGGCGGACGGGGAGGCGAACGCCGGCCTCTGGCTCAACCCCCGCTTCGAGGAGATCATGGCCGAGGCCGAGGTCTACACCGACGAGGCCCAGCTGGTGGAGCTGATGAAGGAGGCCCAGAACATCCTGACCGAGCAGGATCCTCCCGCGATCTACTACGGGCAACTCCTCTGGTACACCGTCCTCCGCAACGACATCCAGGGTTTCGTCCCGAACGGGCTCTACTTGAACGCGTTCCCGTTCTGGCAGATGTCGCGGTTGGTCGAGGACTAGGGCAGCGGTCGCCCGCGCTCCCGGCAGCCGGCGGGGACGACCCCGGCGGGGACGACCCCGGCGGCGGTCGCCGCGGGAGGGGGAGCCGGCAAGCCGCCCTCCCGCGGGCTTCTCATACCGAATCCGAGAGAACACTTCGCATTTTCGCGGCGGCGGCCGGCCATAAAGGGACCGGACTGATATGGCATCCGGGTGAATCGCGGGTATTGCTACGGCGGTCCGCGACCACGCTCCCCTTTGCCCCTGTCCCGCGCATCGGGTGAGGGGCCGGGGGTGAGGGCCGGCCGCCGCCGCGGGAATGCGAAGTGTTCACCCGGATTCCGTATGAGCCGCCGAAGCCCCCTAAACGGGTCTCCTCCCCCGGAGTTCGCCGCCCCCACCGTGCGCAGCCGGCTTCGTCGCTTCAGCCCGGTCCCTTTAGGACCGGGCGGCGCGGCCACGGCGATCGCCGAAGGGGTGACGACCCATCCCCAGGCAGCCGAAACGAAGTCCTCACCCCCAGCCCCTCTCCCGTGCGCGGGAGAGTGAAGCCCGTCCCACGTCCGATGATGGACCGGTTCAAGCGGACTCCGCATTCGCCCAGGATGGGGATGCCCGGTGTGGCGCGGCCGGAAAGGGGGAGCCAACGCCCGACGCTCCCCCTGCCGTTCGCCGAGGTCGCCCTCGCTCTGTCCGGGGTCACGATGGCGGAGGACGGCGCTCGAGGGCGCGGGCCAGGTAGTCCTCGCGGGGGGGCGAGAACGATTCGACGAGGCGGCACCCTTCGGGTCCCGTACGCCCGCCGTGTCGGACGTGAGGCGGCACGGCGTAGGCGGCGCCGGGACCGAGCCGGCGCGTCTCGTCGCCGACCGTGACCTCGATCGCGCCCTCGACGACGACGCCGATCTGCTCGTGGGGGTGGTCGTGGAGGGGCAAGTCGGTCTCGGGCGAGAGGGTGATCCAGCAGGTCATCAGCCGCTCGCCGGCCACGACCCGGACCTCGACCCCCGGCGACGGCGAGAACGGAACGGCCTCGTCCCGGTGCGCCCACGACCCCGCCGCGCGGTGGTCCTCCGATCGACTCTCCATGGCGCCGCTCTCCTCCCGTCCATCCGGCCCCGACCACCGGGAGCCGCCAACGCCAAGTGTCGCCGACCGAGCACCGGGCGGCGAGGCGCTTGACAGCCCGCTCCCCGGTCCCTAGGCTGGGCATGTTCGGACAGGGCGAACGGAGGTTCGACCATGCCGCGGCCGTCCCCCACCGCCACGATCCCGCTCGGGCTCGACGCCCCCGCGGCGCGCAGCGCCCCCCCCCGCGCCGCGGGAACGGCGCCGGGAACCGGCGCGCGACGGACTGACGACCGAAGAGCGGGAGCGCCCCCACGTCGACGACCCGGCGTTGCTCGCGATGGAAGCGGCGGCGGCCGAAGCGGCACCAGACCAGTTGCCCCTCTTCGCGCCGGGGCCTGCCGGCAAACTGACCCCGCTCCTCGGCGGGCTGCCGCCGCTGGCGCGGCGGAGCAGCCTCGATCTGGCGCGGGCCTGGTATCGCCGGGAGCTGGAGCAGGGGAAGCGCCCGCGCAACACCGTCGAGTCGTACTGCTACGATCTCGCCGTGCTCGAAGGCTTGATCGGGAAGAAAGCGATCACCGCCATCGACCGGGGCGACATCGCCCGCTTTCTGGGCGACGCCAACGGCCGATCGACCCGCAAACGGCGGTTGACCTCCGTCCGCCGCTTCTTCCGCTACTTGATCGACGACGCCAAGGTGCTGCGGACCGACCCGACGGAGGGTTACTACCCCCACGCCATCCCCCTGCGCACCCCGGTCCCGCTGTTCGAGGCCGAGCAGGCGGCGATGCTGGCGGCGGCCACCGACGACGGATCGTGGAGCTTGCCGGCGGTTTGGCTGATGCTGCGCCTCGGGTTGGCGCGGGGGGAGCTGCTGGCGCTGCGGCGGGACCACATCGACCTGGCCGACCCGGAGCGGCCAGTCGTCTTCGTCTTCTACGACGACGCCGCCAAGCGGGGCAAGGAGCGGAAGCTCGCCGCCGACGCCGAGTTCGGGGCGATCTACGCCGAGTACCTGGCGACGGCGGAGCCGGTCGATCTCCTCTTCCCGGTCGGACCGGCGTCGGTCAACGGGATGGTCGACCGGGTGCAGAAGGCGGCCAGAATCTCGAAGGAGGTGACACCGCAGACGCTCCGCCACACCTACGCGGTGGAGCGGGCGCGGCACGGCGCCGACGAGGAGGCCCTGCTGGCCTTGCTCGGCCTAGCCGATGATCCCCGAAACCGGGCCAGCGTCGGGCGCTACCTGAAACTGGCCGGGCCGCCGCTCTGACCGGCGCTGGGCGCGGAATCACCGCCATCGCGTCGGCTAGCGCGCACGGGGGCGTTCCTCGATTGAGGGGTCTGCGTCAGGCGCGGGCACGCCCCGGTCGAGCCAGGCGACGAGGCAGTCGACCGCTTCGTCGATCTGGCGGAGGCCGCCGGCCTGCCCCGGGTCGGGTCGGGGGGAGCGAGCGATCCGCCGCTGGAGGAGCTGGGCCCGCCCCTTGATCACCGCCAACTGTTCGCGCAGGACGTGCTCGCGGACGAGAACCGGGTCTTCGGTCGTTCCCGACCTCGTTCGGTCGTGCTCGCCTTCCGCCTCCTCGCCGCTCAGCTCTCCGGGCGGCCAGGCGGGGGACCCGACGCATCGAGACCGGGGAACGAGTCGCGGCGCTTCGTCGGCTTGGGGCTCAACGTCGATCGGCGGCAACATCTCGACCGGGGGCTTGCCCTGCCCCCAACTGGCCGCGGAGCAGGATCGCGCCGGGTCGACTGGGTCTGGGGGTGGGACCGCCAGTTCGGGGAAGATCGGTGTCGGCGGCCTCTGGCGCGGCATCGAATCCTCCTCAAGGGTCGGCCGAGGAGGCTGGCGGGTCCCCCAGCGTGGCATCTTG
>JBBSNJ010000352.1:0-4519 GCA_038232775.1 Thermomicrobiales bacterium | reverse complement strand
GGGCAGGCGAGGGCAGGGACGAGCGGCGGGTCAGCCGGCACGGCGGGCCCGGCCGGCGCGGCGCGGTTTTCGGCCAGCTTCCCGGCGCCAGAGTGGACCTGGAAGCCCTCTCCGGTGGCCAAAGACCAAACTGTCCGGGAGAGAGCCCCCAGCCCCTCTCCCGGTGCGCGGGAGAGGGGAGGGTGGTCGCGGACCGTCGGGGAACACCTATGATCCACCTGGATTCCGTATGAGAAGGTGCAGTCCCTCCCGGCGGAATGGTTCAACCGGAAGCCGCATCAGGTCGAATTGGGACTGACCGGCGCCTGTCCCCCGAAGACCCCGAAACGGCCCAGCACGTAGGCGCAGTCGACCTCGACGAAGCCGGCCTCGGCGAGCAGCGTCAGATGCTCCCAAACGCGGAAGCGGGGCCGCAGGGCGTCGGCGTAGACGAGGTGCCCGCCTGGCTCGAGTGCTCCAAGCACCCGGCGCAGCAGCGAGCGATGGACCACCGCGTGCCGCTCCCGTCCCGCGGCGTCCCTCGGCTCGGCCGGGCGGGCGATGTCGTGCAGCGCGAGCGACGAGGTCACGAGCCGGTAGGGGCCGCCCGGCAGAGGCGCCGGATCGGACGGATCAGCCGCCTCGGCGATCAGGGAGACCTCGGCCGCGGGCACGACCACGGCCAGCTTCTCCGCCGCTCGCGCGAGGGCGGCCGGGTTGGGGTCGAGCAAGACGTAGCGCAGCCGCGGGTAGTGGCGCGCCAGATCCGCCAGCAGCGTCCCCGTCCCAGCGCCGAGATCGAGCACCGCGGCGCCGTCCGGCAGCGGCGGCAGGGCGTGGAGGAGGGCGGCCCGCAGCCGCGCCGCGTCGTCCGCTTCAGCGAAGACCTCGCGCAGATCCCACCAGCCGGGGGTCCGCGAGAAGCCGTGAGCTTCCCCCGGCGCTAGAGCGCGGCGCCAGGAATCGGCGGTCGGTGGGGGGAGGGGATCGGTCATGGCGGCCTCACATCGGTCGCTCAGGCGGTCGCCGAGCAGATCGCGGCGCGGGAGTGGAGGCTTCGCGGAACCCTGGGGGACGTCATGGAAGCCACCGTGAGCACGGACCTCCGAGCATCGTGCACCGTTGCCGACAACAGATGGCCAGCGATCTCACCCCTGGTCGCTCGGAGGGCAATCATCGCGGGCGGCGGTTTCCGAACCAGTCATAGGTGAACCGGGTGAACAGTTCCGCGACCGGCCAACGGGCGCTCTCCCTTCTCATGTGCGCGGTAGAGGGGTCGGGGGCTTTCTCCCAGGCAGTTTCGAATTCGGCCGGGAGCGGAGGGCTTGCACTGACGATCCGGTGGGTCTCGGTGGCCGCATGGCCGGGCGCTCGGCCACCCCGGAGCGGTTCCATCAGGCGCAATGACGACCGAGTCGCCCGGGAAGCACTCCAAGGTGGCCAGACACCGAACCATCAAGGAGGGAGGAGGCTGGGGTGATAGCAGGTATCGACCCCACGTCCATGAAGTATGCACCCGAATTCCGTATCATGCCGATGAAAGGAGACAATCCGTTGAAGAACGCCCAGAAGCCAGACCACGTTAGTCTCAACACCCTGCTCGGTTGGTTGCGCGAGGGCCGCTACGTCGTCCCCGACTTCCAGCGCGAATTCGAGTGGCAGCCCTGGGATATCCGCGACCTCGTCCGCTCGATCTTTCTCGACTACTACATCGGCAGCTTGCTCCTCTGGAAGGGGAAGAAGGAGAATTATGAGGGTCTCTCCTGCGAGCCGCTCTACGGGTTTGAAGGTTCATCTCACGCTGATAGCATCGTGCTCGACGGCCAGCAGCGCCTGACCGCGATACACTATGCCTTCGTCGCTCCCCAAAAGAACCTTCCAAACCGGAAGAGTCGCGCCCTATACTGGGTCAAAGTCGATCAGTTCATGACCGAGCACTATGATGATGCATTCGCCTACGACTTCGTTTCAAAGCGCCTCGACGCGCTTTTCGCGGACCGAGCGGCGCAGTTCGCCGCCCACGTCTTCCCGTGCTCGGTCGTCGGCGCCGGGGGGTTCGATCTGCCCAACTGGCTGCAGGAGTACGAGCGGTTCTGGCGCGACCGAGCGACCGAAACCGAGCGCGCGGGCGACCACGCCGATCGGGTGACGGCGCACCTGCACGCGGAGAACGCTCGGCTATTTGGCCAGCATCTCGCCGATCTGACGCAGCAGTACCAAGTCTCGTACATTGAGCTCGACGAGGATCTCGGCATCGACAGGGTGTGCGACATCTTCACCCAACTCAACAGCAAGGGCGTCCGTCTCGACATCTTCGACCTGATGAATGCCCTGCTTAAGCCAAAAGGCCTCCAACTCAAGCACCTCTGGCGGGAAGCGTCGCCACGGCTCGAGTTCGTCGAGACCGCAAAGATGAATGTCTACGTGCTGCAAGTGATGTCGATCTTGCGCCAGGCGTATTGCTCCCCGAGGTACCTCTACTTCCTCCTCCCAGGGCAGGAAAAGCCGATCCGCAATCCGGATGGGACGCGCCGGAAGGAAGTCCTCGTGCCCTCCATCACAGATTTCGAGGCGCGGTGGCACCGAGCCGTTGGCGCGCTTGACGAAGCCATCGAGCTGCTCCGTCATCCGCAGGAGTTCGGCGCGGTCGCGGCGAAGTACCTCCCGTACGTGTCGATCCTCCCCGTCTTCGCGGCGCTCCAAGCCCACCTCGAATCCCGAGCCAACGAACTTCGCTTCAACGGTCAGCGCCGGATCCGGCTCTGGTACTGGGCCTCCGTCTTCACCAACCGGTACTCTGGGGCGGTCGAATCGACCAGCGCCCGTGACTTTCAGGATGTCTCTGCCTGGATCGAGGACGAGGCGGCGGAGCCGGTGGCAATCCGCGAGTTCAAGTCCCAGTTCCGCACCCTCGACCTCCGGAAGGAGACCAACAGCGGCTCGTCCATCTACAACGGGGTCTTCAACTTGCTCGTTCTCGCGGGCGCTCGGGATTGGATGACCGGCAACATCCCACGCCACGACGACCTCGACGACCACCACATCGTGCCGGCGTCCTGGGGCGCTCACCACTTGCAAGACAACCTGATCCACTCGATCCTCAATCGGACGCCGCTCACCGCCGAGACGAACCGGAAGGTGATCGCTGATCGGCTGCCGAACGCCTACCTCCCGACCTTGATCGACCAGAACGGCGAAACGGCCGTGCGGGCCACGCTGGAGACGCACTTCGTCTCCCCCGCCGCCTTCGACATCCTCCGCCGCGACCCGTTCACGCCGGCCGACTTCGAGGCGTTCGTGGCGGAGCGACAGCGCACGATTCGCGACGCGATCGAGAGCCTGCTGATTAAAGAGCGCCTCGACCTCCCCCCTAACCTGCGGCAGCTCGACGCCGAGGTGGAGTCGGTCGAGCTCGCCCTCCGGCGGACGATCGTCCGGGCGCTCGACGGCGACCTCTCCCTGCTCCCCTCGCACGTCGGCCAAAAGGTCGCGGAGCGCATCGAGCGCGCGGTGCGGAAGAACCCGGCGCTGGATGGCGACGGCTTCGGCACACTCGCCGCCCGAATCGAGTACTGCGACCTCCGCGAGCTGCAAGACACCATCGTTGCCAAAACGAACTGGCTCCACCTCGAGCACCGCTTCGCCACCAAGGAAGTGCTGGCGACCAAGTTCAACCAACTCGCCGAGTTGCGGAACGGCCTCCGCCACAGTCGCAGCGTCGACGAGATCACCCGCAAGGAGGGCGAGGCCGCGATCCTCTGGTTTGACCAGGTGCTCTCCAAGGAGCACGGTCCCGGGCTGGTCGCGCCGCGCTAGGCTCCCCCGCGTCCCGGAATGCCGCTCTGCGTCCGGAGCGCGGAGGTCAGTGGAAAGGTTGGTGCTTCCGCCTGGCACAGAGAGCCGATCGCACTCCCCGTTACCACGAGGAGCGCAGTGGCGAGAGCGCATGGGAGTCGAACCCACCGGCGCCGGGATCACCGACGCCCACACGGTTTTGAAGACCGGGGAGGCCACCGGGCCCCTTCCGCCCCCGAGGGCCGCCGCAGGTCGGGCGGCGTCGCCGGAGCGGTCAGGAGTTTAGCACCGGCGTCACCTCATCGCCGCGGAGACCCTGATCGCGCCACCCGAGCCGCCGCCGTCCGCCTCCCATTCCGAACGCCGGATGCAGATCCCGCCGCCTGCGTGCAACGGCGACCCACCCCGCCGCCATCGGCCGTCGGCTATAGCACCGGGGAGAAGCGTTGTCCCTCCCCGGCTTGCATAAGGACCGGTGACGTCGGTTGTCGGCCTCCAGCCGACGGGCGCTGCTTGCTGCGCCCCTACCCACAGCGACGCCGACCACACTTCTAAGCGGCCGCTCTAGCCGCGACCCGCCACCACCGCCAGAATCTCTGCCCCGTACTTCTCGACCCGTGCCGCCCCGAACCCCTTCACCTGATCGAGCGCCGCGGCCGACCGCGGTTCGGCGCGGGCGATCGCCGCCAGCGTCGCGTTGTGGGCCACGACGTAGGCGGGAACCGCGTCCTGGGAAGCCCGCTCC
>JBBSNJ010000351.1:0-4524 GCA_038232775.1 Thermomicrobiales bacterium | reverse complement strand
TCCCGCGCCCGGGAGAGGGGTCGGGGGGGAGGGCTGCTCTCCACGGGGGAACGGCAGTGTTCGTCCGAAGTGGGTATCAACCGGATTCCGGATCGAATCCATGGGGGGCTGCGCGGAGCTGTTTAGGAGGGTTAAACACGGACCCGGCCGAGAGGCCGGGTCCGTGCGGGAAGGGGAGGGTGGAGCGTGTGCGGCGCTCCACGAGTTCTGGGAGAGAGCATCGGCTAAAGGGGCGATGCTCTCCTCTCCTTCTACGGCGTCATCCGCGATCCGGATTCATCGCCGGTGCCGATCTGGCACGGCGAGGGGAGGGAGAGTGTCTCAGGCTACCGTGGGCCGCCGTTCGTCGCGAGGGGGGCCGGATTCGGCCGGGGCGGCCGGGGCTGCACTGTGGGCGCTGGCAGCGGAGGTCGAGGTGCGTTGGGCGCGGCGGCCGAGGGCGACGACGAGGGCAGAGACGCCGGCGGCGATGGCGATCCCCTCGATCGCGCCAGCCTCATAGAAGCGGTGGACGACGTCGTCCTCCAGGAACATCTCGACCGCGGTGTAGATCAGGATCACGGCGCCGGCGTAGACGAGGACCGGGTAGCGGCCGAGCAGCCGCGCGACCAACGTGCTGCCGAAGAGGATGATCGGGATCGAGAGGGCCAAGCCGAAGATGAGGAGGCGGATGTCGCCGTGGGAGACGCCGCCGACGGCCAGGATGTTGTCCAAGCTCATGACGACGTCGGCGAGGACGATGGTGCGGATCGCGTCGCGCAGCGAGCCGGCTTCGCCGACGTGGGCGCCGTGGTCCTCGGGCCGGAGGAGGCGGTAGGCGATCCAGATCAGGAGGAGACCGCCGATCGCCTGGAGGAAAGGGACGCCGAGGAGGAAGGCGGCCATCGCCGTGAAGAGGACCCGGAGCCCGATCGCGCCGGCACCCCCCCAGATCACCGCTCGGCGGCGGTTCTCGGGGGAGAGGCGCCGAGCGGCCATCCCGATCACGACCGCGTTGTCGCCGGAGAGGAGGAGGTCGAAGAGGACGATGGTGGCGACGGCGGAGAAGAGATCGAGCACGGTGGCCGGTGCTCCTCACGGGCGGGCGGGGGACGGGCGCCTCGGCCGCGGCGACGGCCGGGGGATGGAGGAAGGATACATGCTCCGCCCCGCTCGGTCGGAGGGGGAGGGGCGGCCGGACAGTGCGCGGTGGTCGCGATCGAGCCTTCGTCATGGCCGGCAGCCGCTCTTGTGCCGCCGCCGGCGGCGACGGAAACGCCGCGCGGGGGGCGGGCTGATCGGCAGCGAGGCCGTCGACTGGCGGCGTGTGGAATCCGGCTGATCGCGCCGCCGTGTGGACCCCGGTGACCCGGCGGATCAGTTTCCGCCGGCGCCGTAGCGGTCGTTCGAGACGAGCTCGCTCAGTGATTGCCGGCCGCCGGGGCCCGGGGGCGGGCCTGGGATCGGGGGGGCGGAGCCCGGAGCCGGCGCGGCGCGGCCGATCGCGACCAGGGTCCGGACGATCCGCTCCGGGGGGACGCCGAGGAGCTCCTTGGCGGCGTCGCGGGGCGGACCGGGGAGAAACCAGCCGAGGCCGGCGCCGAGCCCCTGGGCGCCGGCGGCGAGCATCACCCGCTCGGCGAGGCGGCCCTCGTCGAACGGTTCCGTCTCGGGGTCGGCGCCGTCGAGGACGAGGACGACCAGCAGCGGCGCCCCGGCCGTCTAGCGCAGATTGGGGCCGAGACCGGCGAGGGCGGCGATCGTCGCCCGGTCGCGGACGACGACGAAGTGCCAGGGCTGGGCGTTCTTGGCGCTGCCGGTCCAGCGGGCGACGTCGAGGATCGCCGCGATCGCCTCGTCCGGGACGGGGTCGGGCGCGAAGTGGCGGACATTGCGCTCGTCGCGGAGGAGGGCCATCGGCTCGGTGGGACTGGGCATCGGGCGGTCCTCCGCGATCGTGGTTGGTCGGTCAGGCGAGGATGAGGCGGTCGGCGACGCCGGCGGCGAAGAGGAGCGCCAGGTACCAGAGGGAGTAGAAGAAGAGTTGGCGGGCAATCTTCTTGCTCGGGGCGAAGAAGAGGCGCAGGGCGAGGCCGAGGAAGAGCCCGTTGAGGGCGACCGCGGCGGCGAGGAAGACGGGGCCGAGCCCGGCCGGGACCAGGAGCAGGCAGACGGCGAAGAGGAGCGCGGAGTAGAGGACGATCTGGCGCCGAGTGGCGGCCTCGCCGGCGACGACCGGCAGCATCGGGACCGCGGCCCGGCCGTATTCGCCCTGCTTGAGGAGGGCGAGCGCCCAGAAGTGGGGCGGGGTCCAGGCGAAGACGACCGCGAAGAGGAGCCATGCCACCGGCGCCAGGCCGCCGGTGGCGGCGGCCCAGCCGACCAGTGGCGGGAAAGCGCCGGCGGCGCCGCCGATGACGATGTTCTGGGGGGTCGCCCGCTTCAGCCACCGGGTGTAGATCAGCACGTAGAAGAGGTTGCCGGCGAGGGCGAGCCCGGCGGCGAGCCAGTTGACCAGCAGCCCGAGCTCGACGACCGCGAGCGCGGAGAGCGTCAAGCCGAAGGTCAGCGCGGCGCGGGGGCTGACCCGGCCGGAGACGGTGGCCCGGTGGCGGGTGCGGGGCATGATGGCGTCGATGTCGCGGTCGATGTAGCAGTTGAGGACGTTGGCGCCGCCGGCGGCGAGGGCGCCGCCGAGGAGGGTGGCGGCGATCACGAAGAAGGCGACGCCCCGAGGGTCGGCGATCAGCATCGCGCAGAGCGTCGTCGTCAGGAGGAGAGACTGGATCCCCGGCTTGGTCAATGCGACATAATCGGCGATGGTCTGCCGTGCTTGCTCGGCGCTGGGAAGGGTGGGGAAGGCGATCGCGGACGGTGTATCGGCGACCAGGGCGGCGGCGCCGCTCGCCAGCGGCGGTTGGGGGCGAGGGGACGACGCCGCGGCGCGGGCGAGTTCGACCCCGAGGGCGGGCTGGAGCCAGCGGCCACCGCCGGCGAGGCGGGCGCCGGCCGGCACCGCACTGGGGCGGGCGGTCGCGGCGAGGGTGAGCACGCCCATCAGCCAGAGCAGGGTGCCGACGGCGAAGTGCCCGCCGCGGAACCAGAGGAGCCCATCGGAGACGATCAGATTGCCGCCGAGCAGGATCTGGACGGCGACCAGCCCGAGCGCCCACTCGGAGAGGCGCCGGGCGAGCGGGGGCGACGGCCGGCGGTGGGTCAGCCAGGCGACGGCGAGGAGGGCGACTGCGCCGGCGACGGCGGCGGCGCGGTGGGCGAGGTGGAGGAACGTCGCGGCCGAGGCATCGGCGGGGAGGACGCTGCCCTCGACGCAGAAGGGCCAGCCGGCGCAGGCGAGGGGACTGACTTCCCCGGTCGCGGCGCCGCTCAGGATGATCACCAGGGTGGCGGCGACCCCGGCGGCGGCGAAGCGGGCGACCAGAGGCTGGGGAGCGGCGGGGGCGGCGGCGGCAGCCACCAGCCAACCGGGGGCGCCCCGGTCGAGGGCGAGGTTGTAGACGGTGACGAGGGCCGACCCCGGCAGGGCGAAGGCGGCGCCGACCTGGGCGGCGCCGATCCAACCCGGTTCGCCGAAGACCGCGACCGCGGCGCCGAGCAGCGGCAGCGCGGTCGCGAGGCCGACGGCGGTCCAGGCCGACCGCCGACTGAAGCGGGAGACGCCGTCGCGTCGGTGGGCGAGCGCGGCCGTCGTCAGGACGAGGAGCCAGGCCGCGGCGACGGCGGCGCGGTGGAGGAGGGGGAGCGGCCCCGAGGGGTCGTCCGGCCGGTAGCCGCCGAGCAGGAGGGCGATGGTGGTGACGGCGAGGGCGGCGACGGCGAGTCGGAAGAGCCGGGACATCGGGCCTCCGGGCGTGGGGCGGCTCTCGTGGCGCGGCGGGGGGAGGGGAGAGACCGAGCGGGCCGCGGCTCGAACGAACGCCATTCTACCGCGCCGCCTCCGGCCGTCGGGCGCCGGGCTGCGCCGCCCGTGAACCGCGTCACGACTGGGGGCGGCGCGACATCGGCTGGCGGTGGGGGCCGACGACCGCTGGGTGGCTGAAAGCTGGCTCGCTCTCTCACTCTAAGGGCCGGGCCGTGGGCGGCGCCGGGGCGGGCTCCGAGGGGCCGGGGCGCGGTGGGCGTCCCGAGCACTCTTCACCGGTGGCGTCTTGCTGGTGGGTGTCGTTCGGAATGTCGCGGGTGGGCCAGGTTGCCGGCGCACGCGATCAGCGGGGTGGCGATCGACCGGCGGCTGTCCGAAGTGTTGGCGGCGTCTGTCGAGATCGGGGCGCTGCTGGTCGCGACCGACGACGGGGGCCGACCTCGGGGCACTCTACGGAATCCGGGTGAAGGCTCTAGGTGAGGCTGGGGCCGACGGCGCTCACCCCCGACCCCTCGCCCGCCGCGGCGGGCGAGGGGAGCACGGTCTGCTCCGCCGGAGCCTACCGGAACGGATCAACCGGATTCCGAATTAGCCCTCTCGTGGGTGGTGGGACCCTGGTTGTCCCCGCCGCTCCAGGGGCGGGGACGGTCGGGACATCAGAGGCG
>JBBSNJ010000350.1:0-4538 GCA_038232775.1 Thermomicrobiales bacterium | reverse complement strand
GGTCGGGCCCCGCCCGGGCGCCCGGGCCCGCCCGGCACGCGGCCGCCGGCGCTCCCCCCGGCGGGGTGGGCCGCCGGGTGGGGGCGCCGGCGGGTCCGTAGGGAGGGCGGCCGGCCATCGGGACCATGCCCCCGGCCGCTGGATGTGGGCGGTGCCTTGGGGGTTCCCGACCGCGCCCGCGACCGGCGCCCACCGTCCGCTGGGGTTTCGGGCGGTCGGGTTCGGGTCGGGCGGGTTGGGTGACGGGACGGGGGCGACCTCGCCCCCGTCCTGGGTGTCTGCCGCGGGGCGGGCTCCCCGGAAAAAGCACGCGGCCGGTCGTCGGCCGCCAGAGGGGAGGGAGAGCGGTCGACCAGGCGCTGGGGTAGAAGCGCTGGATCGCCGCGCGACGAGCGACGCCCGGGGAAGGGGATGGGTTCTTCGGCCCGACGCGTACCTCTGGAGGGAGGGTCCGCATGCCGTCGATACCCGGTCGCACCGCTGCCGTCACGATTTCCGCCCGCTCGCGCCGGACGCGCGAGCCTCACGAACGGCGCCGCGCGCGGTGTCCGCGCCCCGCCCCCGATGAAGCCGGGGGCCGGCGGCGTTGGCACTGGCCCGGCCGCTCGCTGCGTCTGCCCGCGACGGCGGTGCTGGCGTTGGTCCTGGCGCTCGCCCTCGGGTCGGCGGTGCCGTCGCCGCCCGCCCAGGCGCAAGAAGGGGAGGGGCCGGGGGCCGCCCTCCAGATCGGAGCGGCCGCCGAGATCGCGAACGCGGACGGCGACGAGGTTCTGCTGAGGGAGGGTCCCGGCTACGACGCCGGGGTGCTGGCGACCCTGGCCGAAGGGACTCCCCTGGCGCTGACCGACGGGCCGATCGCCGCCGCCGACGGGTCGGTCTGGTGGGCGGTCGAGGTCGGGGACCGGAGCGGCTACGTGGTGAGCGACTACCTGGCGGCGCCGGGGGCCGGGGTACCGCCGGAGCCGTCGCCCGAGGCGGCTGGCGAGTCGCCGACGGCCGCTGGCGAGACGGCGACGGCGCGGGAAGTGGTCGACCTGGGGACCGCGCCGGACGAGGCGGCGGCGGTCTTGGCGGTGGTGCCGGCCGGCGGGGTCGTCACCCGCAGCGGGGACGCCGCCGGCGGCTTCCTCCCGGTCGTCTACGAGGGGCTGACCGGCTACGCGGCGATCGCCGCCCTCACGCTCGGGGCCGGGCCGGCCGAGGCACTGCCGGCGGCGACCGAGGCCGCGGTGGAGACCGCCCAACCCGCCACCGACGAGCGCGGGACGCCCTTCGACGCCGCGGGCGCGACGGCGACCGCCGACGTGGAGCTGCGGGCCGGGCCGGGGGCGGGCGAGCCGGTGCTGCTGGTGGTGCCGGCCGGGGCGGACCTGGCGCCGACGGGGGAGGCGACGGCCGGGTTCCTCGGCGTCAGCTACCAGGGGACGACCGGCTGGATCGACGCCGCCTACCTGGCGGCGGTGTCGGTCGCCGCCGAGCAGCCGGTGCCGGAAGCGCCGGCGGCGGCTGAGGCGGTGGCGACCCCGGTCGCGGCGCCAGCGACCCCGGCGGCGACCCCGGACCCGGCGGACGACCCGTCGCCGCCGGCGATCGAGGTGGGGGAGGCGCCGCCGGGCGAGCCGGCGGTCGCCAACGACGTGGGCAATCTGCGGGCTGGCCCGAGCTACAGCGAGCCGGTGCTGCGGGTGCTGCCGCCCGGGGGCGAGGTGGTGGTGACCGGGGCGGCGAGCGGGGAGTTCCTGCCCGTCTGGTACAACGGGACCGACGGCTGGATCGCGGTCCAGTTCTTGGACGGGGGAGCGGGCACCGCGACCCCGGCGGTCGAGGCCGCTGGGGTCGCCGGGGCCGGTGAGTCGGGCGAGACCGGCGAGACCGGCGAGTCGGAGGGCGACGACGCGCCCGAGCCGGCGGCGGGAGGCGGGGGGCTGGTCTGGCCGGTCAGCGGCGGCAGCTGGGAGATCATGCAGGGGTACAACGGGAGCAGCCACCAGAACGAGGGCGGCACCTGGCAGTACTACTACTCGCTCGACCTGGCGCGGGAGGACGGGGCGACGGCGGGGCAGTCGGTCTCCTCCCCGGCGGCCGGGACGGTGCGCTGGCTCGACCCCTCGACCGGGGGGATCTCGATCGACATCGGGGACGGGCACGCGGTCGCCCTCTTCCACGTCGCCATCGACGGCGGGATCGGGGAGGGGGACCCGATCCGGCAGGGGCAGTACCTGGGGACGATCTCGGGACCGGGCGGGCCGGGCTTCGCCGGCACGCCGCACGTCCACTTCGCGCTCTGGGAGACGACCGACGGCGGCAACTGGAGCCGGGCGGCGGCTCCCTTCGTCGGCGCCTACGCGATCGCCGGCGCCGAGTTCCCCGACATCGGCGGCGGCAACCAGTACCAGGGGACGGGCTTCGCGCCGTAGGGTGCCGACACCGCGCCATGCTCGATGAGAATCCTCACCCCTGCCCGTCGTTCGGCACCGGCGAGAAGCACCGTTCATCGGCGGGCAATCGGTCGAGGAGGTGCGCTGCCTCGTCGGCGACGGCGAGGACCGCCGACGCTTCGCGCGCCGGGTCGAACCCGTGGGGGAGGGTCGCCGCGTAGTCGGCGGTCACCCGCCGATCCCGCAGGTGGAATCCGAGGACGCTGATCCGGCGGCACTCGTTGGACGACGACGTGCGGTAGGCCGTCCACACTCGGTGGTGCCGCGAGCCGGAGGGAGCCGTCCAGCCCGCGTCGATCAGCCGACCGGCGGCGAGGCCATAGACGCCGTAGTAGGCCCGGCTGATGGCCGACCGCTGGGATGCTTCGTCGCCGGCTCGACCGCCGAGCTCGCGCGCCACCCGGATGAACTGCCGCCAATCGAACCGGGTCACCGGCTGTAGACGTCGAGGTGCATCAGGGTGTCCGACCGGGGGAGCGCGTCGAGCCACCAGTCGTCCACGAGCCGCCGCCAACGCCGCAAGGACTCGTCGAGGTCGAACCCGCTGCGGATGCGGGCGAAGAGGGCGGTGTCCCCTTCTTCGGGGTCGGTCCGGAGGTCGAGCAGGACGGGGGTCCAGGGGTCGAAGTGGGCGTCCACCTCGCGCCGGAGCTCGGCCAACAGCGGCAGGAGGAACGGGTGCTCGCGGAGGAAACCGAGGGTCTCTTCGTCCTCGATCAGCTCGAACAGGCGCGGCAGCGCGATCGGTCGGGGGACGGTCGGGGGAGCGGCGGCGCCGCGTTCGGACATCGGGTCGTCTCCTGGTCGTGGTCGGTCGTGCTCGGTTCGGGCTCCCATCGTACACCGGGGGGGAGCGGCTGGGATGGCGCGGTGGACGGCGGCACCCCGAACGCGGGCGGCGGCCGGTGACGTGCCTCGCGGCGACGCTGCACGACCCGGACGGCCGGTTGCTGCCCGCCCTCGATCGGCAGGCCGACCACTTGGTGGGGTACGAGGCGGTCGCCGTCGCCGCGACGCCGCAAACCGACCCGCGGCTGCTCGCCCGCCTGCGGCAGCTGGGGGTGCTCGTGGTGCCGGGCGAGGCGAGGGTCGGCGTCTCGCGGCGGACGGCGCTCCGGGCCGCGCGGGGGGCGGCGGGCGGCGACGTCCTCGCCTGCGACTTCGACCGCTGGCTGCACTGGTCGGGGCGCTTCCCGGAGGAGCTGGCGGGGGTGCCGGGGCGGCTGCGCCGGCGCCGGCCGGCGCCCTGGTATGCCTGCCTGGGGCGGACGGCGCGCGCCTTCGCCAGCCATCCCCCGGTGCAGCGGGTCGCCGAGCGGGCGACGAACCGGGTCCTCTCGCTGCTGGCCGGGAGGCGGCTGGACGCGGTGGCGGGTGCCTGCTGGCTCTCGGCGGAGGGGGCCGAGCTGATCCTGCAGCGGTCGGTCGAGCCGACGAACGCGACCGACCTGGAGTGGCCGGCGCTGGTGCTGCGGGTCGATTCCCGCCGGCTCGCCGCGCTGGCGTGCGAAGGGCTGGAGTTCGAGACGGCCGGCTTCCACGGCGACGAGGTGGCGGCGGCCGGGGGGGAGGCGGCCTGGATCCGGGAGCGGTACGAGCGGCCGGAGGTCTGGCGCGACCGGCTGCGGTTGGCGGCCGACTCGGCGGCGGCGGCCTGCCGGGTGCTGGGCGACGGGGCTGACCTTCATCCCTCCGCCTCCGGTCAGGGCCAGCCCCGGCCACGCTCGTCCGCCCTCGATCCGTCGGGGCCGCCTCGCGAGGTGGGGGAGCGGGGAGAACCGCCCGGTGGCGGGGACGTCACGGTTCGATGGGAGTTCGGCTTCGGGAGGTCGTCACCGCTCGCGGACGGTTCCACCGGGACCGGCCCCCCTCATGATGCCGCGCCCGCCGAGGCAGCCGGGCGCTCCGCGACCGCGACGGAGTCCTCGACCGGTTCGGGATGACGGCTTCTCCGGCAGACCGTCGCGGCGCGCCAAGGATCGCTGCCGACCGTGGGGGCGAGGGTCTGGGGGCGAGGGGCAGGCTTGCCTCGCCCCTCCGAGGGGGACGACGGTCGGCGCACCGGGGGCCGGTCTGCCGTGGGCGAGAGCGGGGGCTCGG
>JBBSNJ010000349.1:0-4560 GCA_038232775.1 Thermomicrobiales bacterium | reverse complement strand
GGCCGCGACGGTGCCCGACGCGGCCGGAGCCGCGGGCGGGGAGCCGACCGCGGCGACGACGATGGGCCTGGCGGCCGGGGTGCCGGCGGCGCTCCAGGCACCGGGGCGGCCGCCGCCGCCGCCCGATCCCGGCACTGGGCAGGCGGAGACGGTCTTCGGCGGACCGAACGATCGCTTGCAGATCGCGCTCACCTTCGACGCGGGGTCGGACACGGGGTACGCGGCGGCGATCCTCGACCTGCTGCGGGACGAAGGGGTGAAGGCGACGTTCGGGATGACCGGGAAGTGGGCCGAGGAGAACCCGGATTTGGTGCGGCGGATGGTGGCCGAGGGGAACCAGTTGATGAACCACTCCTACAGTCATCGGTCGTTCACCGGGGGGAGCACGGGCGAGCCGGCGCTGACGCGGGAGGAGGTCTTCGCGGAGTTGGAGCGGACCGAGGCGATCGTCCGCGAGCTGAGCGGGTACGAGTTGGCGCCCTACTTCCGCTTCCCGTACGGCGACAACAGCGCCGAGACGCTGGCCTGGATCGCCGAGGCGGGCTACTCCGTCGACGTCAACTGGACCTGCGACAGCTACGGCTGGAAGGGGTGGACGGGGGCGGAGGTGGCGGAGCGCTGCACGACGGCGGCGCTGCCGCACGAGATCACGCTGCTCCACGTCGGGGCGGCGGCGGCCGGGGACTACGAGTCGCTGCCGGCGCTGATCGGGTTCTACCGGGACGCGGGCTACGAGTTCGTGACCGTGGAGCAGATGCTCCAACCCTGAGCGGCGGCGGCGGACGGGGGCGGGGGCGCGGCGTTCGGAGCGGCGCTTTGGGCGCCGCTCGGCTGGATCGCGAGCCGGGTGCCATCGCCGGGGGAGCGACGGGGCCGGTCGCGCCGGGCGGAGGCGCCGGGGGAGCTGCGGGGAGCGGTCGCCGGCGGGCGCACATGTGGCCGGGGCGGCACGAACCGGCGCGGCGTGCACCCGTGCCGGGAAGGGGCCTTGACCGCCTTCTGGGGCTCCGGTAACGTTCGGGACCAGAGGGGCCGAGGGGGTCGCCGCGGCGAGACGGCGGCACCGCTCGGCGCGAAACGGGGGGACGGGGAGGCGGGATGGAGCGACGGGAGCCAGTCCGGAGCCGGATCGTGCGGGCCGCCGCCGGGTTGGGCGGCGGGCGGACGGCGGGGCGGGCCGCTTCGCTGGTGGCGATGCTGGCGGTGGTCGGGTTGGTCCTGGTGGGCTGCGGCGGAGCGTCGCCGTACAGCACGATCGACCCCAAGACCGAGCGGGCGGAGGATATCCAGTTCCTCTACAAGGTCGTCTTTTGGGCGGCGCTGGTCGTCTTCGTCGGGGTCCAGGCGGCGATCGTCTACACGGTGCTGCGCTTCCGGCGGCGGGGGGACGAGCGGCCGGAGCAGGTCCACGGCAACACGCGGCTGGAGATGGCCTGGACGATCATCCCGGCCGTGATCTTGCTGGCGGTCTTCATCCCGACGGCGCAGACGATCTACAAACAAGCGGCGGCCGACGAGCGGCCGGACGCGCTCGAGGTCGACGTCTACGGCAAGCAGTGGTGGTGGGAGCTGCACTACCCGGGGATCGCGGCCGATCCGAACAACCCGGACGCGGGGCCGCTGATCACCGCCAACGAGGTGCGGCTGCCGGCCAACACCGACGTCGTCTTCAACCTGCGCTCGAACAACGTGATCCACTCCTTCTGGGTGCCGCAGTTGAGCGGCAAGACCGACGTGATCCCCGGCCACAACAATCGGCTCGGCTTCCGGACCGAGGAGCCGGGCGAGTTCTGGGGCCTCTGCGCCGAGTTCTGCGGCCCCTCCCACGCCTGGATGCGGTTCAAGGTCCAGGTGATGCCGCAGGAGGACTTCGACGCCTGGGTGGCGGCCTGGCGGCAGCCACCGCCGGTGGCCGACGCCCGACCGGAGACGCCCGACCTGATCGATCCGCCGACCGCCTTCGCGACGTGCCTCGCCTGCCACAACATCAACGGGGCGACGGCGCCGCCGGCACTGACGGGGCTCGAGGCGCCGCCGAACAGCGCGGGGGCGGGGCCGAACCTGACCCTGCTGGCGTGCCGCGACGTGATCGGGGCCGGGGTGCTGGAGAATAACGCCGACGGGTTGCGGACCTGGCTGACCCACACCGACGACGTCAAGGACGGCGTCTACATGCCGAACTACTACGAGACCGGGCAGATCACGGACGAGCAGGTCGACGAGCTGGTCGACTACCTCGGCTCCCTCAAACCGGAGGGCGGGTGCCCGCCCGAGCAGCCAGTCGGCGGCGAGCTGACCGACCTCTCCCTCTCCGAACCGGTGGAGTGACTCTCCGGGTCGCGCCGCGACCGCTGCTGTTGATGGCTGATTCCCGACGACTGACCACTCGTGAGCGAGGCAGAGACATGGCATCGATCGCGCACCCGCAGCCCCAGGTCCAGGTCGAGACGACGATCGCCCGGCCGCGGCCGACGACGCAGGGGCTCTGGAGCTGGCTGACGACGGTCGACCACAAGCGGATCGGCATCCTCTACGGGACGAGCGCGTTCATCTTCTTCCTGATGGGCGGGCTCGAAGCGCTGATCCTGCGGACCCAGCTGATCCGGCCGGACAACGATCTGGTCAGCATGGAGCGCTACAACCAGCTCTTCACGATGCACGGCACGACGATGATCTTCCTGGCGGTGATGCCGCTGTCGTCGGCGTTCTTCAACTATCTGGTACCGCTCCAGATCGGGGCGCGGGACGTGGCGTTCCCGCGCCTGAACGCGTTCAGCTTCTGGACCTTCCTCGCCGGGGGGCTGATCTTGAATATCCCGGTGCTGATGGCCGTCCCCGCCGGGATCGCCTACGCGCTCGAGAGTTTGTTCGGCTCGACGCTGTTCCAGGGGATCGGCGAGACGTTCGAGCGGCTGCCGTTCGCCGGGTTGGTGCCGGACCAGGGGTGGTACGGCTACGCGCCGCTGACCGAGATGGGGCGCTTCATCGCCGACGTGCCGGGCGCGAACATTCTGATCACCAACGGGATCGATGTCTGGGCGCTCGGCTTGCAAGTGCTCGGGATCGCCTCGATGGCGGCGGCGTTCAACTTTGTGGTCACGATCTTCAACATGCGCGCCCCCGGCATGACGATGATGCGGATGCCGATGTTCTGCTGGTCGACGCTGATCACCTCGATCCTGATCGTGATGGCCTTCCCGGCGATCACGATCGCGCTCGCGCTCCTCTCGTTCGACCGCTTCACCGGCACGCACTTCTACGCCGCCTACGACCTCGTCGACGGACAGTTGATCGCGACCGGAGGCGATCCGCTGCTGTGGCAGCACCTGTTCTGGGTCTTCGGCCACCCCGAGGTGTACATCCTGATCCTGCCGGCCTTCGGCATCGTCTCCGACATCATCCCGACCTTCTCCCGCAAGCCGCTGTTCGGCTACGCGGTGATGGTCTACGCGACGGCGGCGATCGCCTTCCTCGGCTTCGGGGTTTGGGTCCACCACATGTTCACGACCGGGTTGGGGCCGACCCCCGCCGCGGTCTTCTCGGCCAGCACGATGCTGATCGCGATCCCGACCGGGGTCAAGATCCTGAACTGGACGGCGACGATGTGGGGCGGCAGCATCCGCTTCACGACGGCGATGCTGTTCGCGGTCGGGCTCGTCTCCCAGTTCGTGATCGGCGGGCTGTCGGGCGTGATGCACGCGGTGGTGCCGGTCGACACCCAGCAAAACGACTCCTACTTCGTGGTCGCCCACTTCCACTACGTCCTGTTCGGCGGCAGCATCTTCGCCCTCTTCGCCGCGATCTACCACTGGTGGCCGAAGATCAGCGGCCGGGTGCTCGACGAGGGGACCGGCAAGCTCCACTTCTGGCTGACCTTCGCCGGGTTCAACCTGACCTTCTTCCCGATGCACTTCCTCGGCCTGGCCGGGATGCCCCGGCGCTACTCCTCCTACAGCGCCGAGAGCGGCTGGTGGTTCTGGAACACGGTCGTCTCGCTCGGGTCGTACCTGATCGGGGCGGCGGTGCTGGTCTTCCTCATCAACATCGCCCGCTCTTTGAAGCGGCCGCAGGACGCGCCGGACAACCCGTGGGACGGGCCGAGCCTGGAGTGGTCGATCCCGTCGCCGCCGCCGGTCTACAACTTCCGCGAGGTGCCGCTGGTGCGGGCGCGCGATCCGCTCTGGGTCGAGAAGTACGGCGACGTCATCCACGGTGCCGGTCACGACGAGGAGCAGGAACTCGACGTCACGATCGCCGGCATCAAGGTCGGCGAGGTGGACGTGCCGGACGAAGCGCCGGTGGAGCAGGCGGAGCGGCGGCTCGAGGCCGACGACGCCCACGACATCCACCTGCCGAACCCGTCCTACTACCCGCTGCTCGGCGCGATCGGCCTCTTCCTGGCTCCGGTCGGGCTGCTGATCGAGAACAGCGCGCTGAACTGGGCGATCCCGATCGGGGCGCTCGACCTGCCGATCATCAGCGCGACCGGCCTGGTCCTGTTGGCGACGGCGATCTTCGGCTGGTCGTTCGAGCCGGCCGGCTAGCGGAGTCGGGAAGGCG
>JBBSNJ010000348.1:0-4563 GCA_038232775.1 Thermomicrobiales bacterium | reverse complement strand
CGCGGGGCCAAGCATCACCACGTCGCCGGCGTTGTCGAGCCGGACGGCGAGGAGGTTGCGGGCGGCGAGCCAGCGGTTGGCGGTCAGGGGGCCGCCTCGACCGCCGGTGCCGACGCGGCCAGCACCAAGGCTAACGGCTCGACCATCGGGTCGGCCGCAGCGATGGTCGCGCTGCCGGGAACAGCCGGCGGGGCGGACCGAGGCGCCTCTGCTGTTTGATATCCGCGACCGTCTCGCCCGGCGCGATCGGCCTCGACCTCGGCCAGGAGGTCGGCCGCGGCGGCGGCGACCTGCCCGGGGGTGACGAGGCGGAGGCAGTCGTGACTGTAGGGGCAGACGCGGCTGTAGCAGATGCGGCAGGGGACGTCGTGGTTGAGGAGCCGGTGGCCGACGCGCCATGGGCCCCACTGCTCCGGCGGGTTGGTCAGGGCGAAGAGGGCGACGACCGGCGTCTTCACCGCGGCGGCGACGTGCATCGGACCGGTGTTGTTGGTGACGACCAGGTCGGCCCCTTCGATCAGGGCGCAGAACCCGGGGAACGGCAGCTCCCCGGCGCAGGGCCGGGTCCGGTCGCGGGCGGCCGGGCCGAGGCGGGCGACGATCCGCTCGACCAGGGCGCGCTCGCCGGCATCGCCGGTGACGACGACGCGGGCGCCGAGCCGTCCGACCAGGGCGTCGATGGCGGCCGCGAACTGCTCCCACGGGTAGGTGCGGGCCGGCATCGAGCAGCCGGGGTGGACGACGACGAGCGGGTCGCGGCCGGCGGCCGGCGGCTGACCGGGACCGTCCGCCGCCTCCCACCACCCGCCAGCCGCGACCCGCGCCCTCGCCCCGTCCGGGACGCGGAGGACGAGATCCTCGTCGTCGGTGGCGAGACCGACGGCGGCGACGAGGCCGAGGTTGCGCTCCACCTCGTGGACGAGCGCCTCCTGGTGCCGGTGGCGGGTGGTCAGGAGGGAGCCGACCCCGTCGACCGAGGCGGCCAGGCGGAGGGGGACGTCGGCCAGGTAGCAGAGGTAGGCGGCGGGGAGGGGGCTCTGGCGGAAGGCGGTGAAGACGACGGCGGCGTCGTAGCGACCGGCCCGGATCGTCTCGATCAGGGCCAGCTCGCGAGCGCTGTCGAGTGGCAGCTCCCGCCAGGGGTCGATCCAGGGCGCCGCGTAGACGACGACCTCGTCGACGTCGGGGTTGAGGCGGCCAACCTGGGCGCCGACCGGGCTCGTCAGCAGGGTCAGATGGACGCCGGGCAGGCTCTGCTTGATGGCGCGGAGGGCGGGTGTCGTCACCAAGACGTCGCCCAGGTTGTCGAGCCGAACGGCGAGGACGCGGCGGGCTCCCCGCCAAGCGGGGTCGATGGACGGCTCCGTGCTGGTGGATTGAGGATGGACCGAGGCAGCGGGGGGGACGGCCCTCACCCCCCGGCCCCCTCTCCCGTACGCGGGAGAGGGGGAGACGGGCGGCGGGCCGGGAGCGAGCATCCGGGGGTCCGCCCACCGGGCCGGTGCCAGCGGTGCCGTCCCTTCTCCGCGCGATACGGGAGAACCAGAAGGGCCGGTACCGCCCATCGCCGCGGCCGTCTCTTCCTCCGAGCTGGGGGGGCCAACGGGGTCGAACAAGGTCGTCACGGGGCGGCCCCGACCGTCCCGTCATGGAGGCCGACGATCTGCTTGATGACGTTGGTGGTGCTGCGGCCTTCGACCAGGGAGAGGATCTCGACCTGGGCGCCGACCTCGCGGACGGCCTCGATCTCGGGGAGCTGGTCGGCGACGTAGTCGCCGCCTTTGACGTGGACGTCGGGGCGGAGGGCGCGGATCGTCTCGGCCGGGGTGTCCTCGGCGAAGAGGACGGCGTAGTCGACCGAGTCGAGGGCGGCGACGAGGGCGAGGCGGTCGGCCTCCCGGTTGATCGGGCGGGTGGGGCCCTTCAGGCGGCGGGTGCTGGCGTCGGAGTTGAGACCGACGACGAGGACGTCGCCGAGCGCCTTGGCCCGCTGCAAGAGCTGGACGTGGCCGGCGTGGAGGATGTCGTAGACGCCGTTGGTGAAGACGATCCGGCGGCCGGCGAAGCGCTCGGCGTCGAGCCGGGCGGCCAGCGTCTTGAGCGAGAGGGGGGCCGCCCGATCGTCGAGGCTGGCCCGTCGCAGCAGCTCCTGGTAGGGGACGACGCTCGTCCGCTGCCGGGTGATCGCGATCGCGGCGGCGTCGATCCCGATCCGGGCCGCCTGCTCCGCCGGGGCGCCGGAGGCGAGGGCGAGGGCGGCGGCGGCGGTGACCGAGTCACCGGCGCCGACGTCGCCGGCGCGGGGGACCGGGTGGACCGACAGGTGGAGCTCGCCGCCGCCGCGGTCGAGCAGGAGGACGCCGTCGCCGGCCATCGTCACCGCGACGTGCTCGGCGTCGAGCATCGCCCGCAGGCGGCGAGCGACGAGGCGCGCCTCGTCCGGGCCGATCGCGGCGTCCGGCTTGGCCTGGGGGTCGACCGCGAGCCGGGCCTCCTGCAGGTTCGGGGTGACGAGGGTGGCACCGGACGCGGCGAAGCGGGCGATCGCCTTCGAGTCGACGGCGAGGGGGAGGGGGCGGGCGGCGCGCAGCTCGCGGAGGAGGGCGATCATCGCGTCCGAGGCGACGCCGTAGCCGTAGTCGGGGACGACGACCAGGTCGCAGCCGGCGAAGGCGTCGGCGGCGCGGCCGAGCAGCGCCGCCTGACCGGCGGCGGTGGCGTCGGTCGTCTCCCCTTCGTCGAAGCGAACGACGTACTGCCCGTTGGCGATGACGCGGAGTTTGGGGAGGGTGGCGACCGCCTCGTCCTCGACCAGCCCGGCGTCGTCGACGCCGCGCCGGCGGAGGGCGGCGCGGAGGCGGGCGCCGGCGTCGTCCGCGCCGACGAGGCCGACGAAGCGGACCTCGGCGCCGAGGGCGGCCAGATTGGCGGCGGCGTTGGCGGCACCGCCGGGGGCCCGCTCCTCGGACAGCTTTCGGACGACCGGGACGGGGCCCTCCTTGCAGAGGCGGGTGGCGGTCCCTTCGAGGTAGCTGTCGAGCATCGCGTCGCCGACGACCAGGGCGCGCAGCCCCTGGAAGCCGCGGACGACGTCGACGGTGGCAAGGGGGGCCGGGACGCGGGCGGTCATCGGCGCTCGACCTTCGCGAGTCGGGGGGTGCCCTCGCCCCCAGCCCTTCTTCCAGGCGCGGGAGCGGGAAGCATCTCCACTGCGGCGCGACCGCGAGCGGTCCCCCAGCCTTCGAATCCGCCCGCGCGCGGCCATCCCGGTGGGCGGTACCCCAGCTCCGCGCCGGCACCGAGGCCCTCAACGGTGGCGACGACGGCCAGGGCGTGGGCCGTATCGCGGGCGACGAAGTCGGGCCGGCGGAGGGGACCGGTCGGGGCGGATTCGGTGCCGAGATCGACGAGGACGGTCCGGCACCCGGCGCGGCGCCCGGCTTCGACGTCGTCCAGGATGTCGCCCAGGAACCAGGAGCGGCCGAGGTCAAGCCCGAGATCGGCGGCGGCCCGGCGGAGCATCCCCGGCGCCGGTTTTCGGCAGTCGCAGGCGACCGCCAGCTCCGGCACGACCCCGTCCGGGTGGTGGGGGCAGAAGTAGACGCCGTCGAGGCGGACGCCGAGGGCAGCCAGCTCGCGGGCGAGGTGGTCGTGCATGGCGGTGAGCGCGGCCTCGTCGAAGTAACCGCGGGCGAGGCCGGACTGGTTGGTGATCAGAATCAGGCGGAAGCCGGCGGCCTGGAGGCGACGCAGCCCCGGCGCCACCCCCTCGGCGAGGACCAGCTCCTCCGGCCGCGAGGGGTAGTGGCGGGCCTGGACGAGGGTGCCGTCCCGGTCGAGAAAGAGGGCGGGGGCGGTCACCGGAGGACTCCGTCGGTGGCGATCGACTCGCCGCGGTCCCCTGGGTCCCCCGTCCCCCGGCTCGGGGACCCGATCCTGGGAAGCGGCGATGCGGACGGCGGCATCGGGCGCGGCGGCGACTCGACCGGGGGCGGAGCGAGGGTATCGACGGCGGCGCCGGAGAGCTCGGCCTCGACCAGATCGCAGAGGAGATGGAGGAGGAGGACGTGGAGCTCCTGGGCGAGCGGGGTGTCGTCGGTCGGGGCACGGACGGCCAGGTCGACGGCCCGCCCCAAGCGGCTGGCACGCCCGCCGGTGAGGGCGACCGTCGTCAGCCCAAGACCGCGGGCGGCGGCGGCGGCGCGGACGACGTTCTCCGACTCGCCGCTGGTGCTGAACAGGAGCAGCACGTCGCCGGCCCGGCCGAGGGCGCGGACCTGGCGGGCGAAGACCTCGTCGTAGCCGTAGTCGTTGGCGACGGCGGTGAGGACGGCGGTGTCGGCGGTCAGGGCGAGGACGGCGTAGGCTTCGCGCTCCCGCTTGAAGCGGCCGACCAGCTCGGTCGCGAAGTGCTGGGCCTCGGCGGCGCTCCCCCCGTTGCCGGCGACCAGGACCTTGCCGCCGCCGCGGAGGGCGGCGACCAGCGCGGCGGCGACCTCGGCGACGACGGCCGGACGAGCGCGGAGGATGGTGATCGCGCGGTCGAGCGCCACCGCTCGCTCT
>JBBSNJ010000347.1:0-4573 GCA_038232775.1 Thermomicrobiales bacterium | reverse complement strand
CGGACCGCCGAGTGGTTCGCGGTTTTGTCGTCTCGTCCGACCGATCCGCTGGCCGCCTCGGCGGGGGCCGGCGAAACCTCTGATCGTCGGAGGAACGCGCGCAGCGCAGCGCAGAAGGAGTCGCCACGATGAGCGAAGGTATCAACCGGCCGGGAGGCCGCGCGAGCGGATGGACCCGGCGTCCGTTCCCCGTCACCCGGCGCGAACTGCTGCGGCGGTCGGCGGCGGTCGGGGTCGGCGCGGCGGCGCTGCCGCTGCTGGCGCGGGGGGCACGGCCGGTGGCCGCCCAGGCTCCGGCGGACATCCCGCGGGAGAAGTCGAGCGCCAGCGTCGACGGCACCCTGCGGGTGCTGATCAAGGACGATTTCCACCCCGACCACAACGCGTTCATGCGGGCCGAGCTCCAGGCCTACGCCGACCTCAACGGCTGGGACATCGAAGTCACCGACGTCGCCGGCTACCAGGGTGGCGGCGACCTGAACCAGAAGCTGCTGGGCGGGGTCCAGGCCGGCAACCCGGAAGACCTGCTGATCCACGAGATCGGCGCTCTGAACATGATCACGCTCGGCCTGCTCGACCCGGTCACCGACCTGATGGGCGAGATGATCGAGCGCCACGGCGATCCGATCCCGGGCGCCCGCTTCGACTCCACCTTCGAGGAGAATTGGTACGCGGTCCCCTTCTTCACCCGCAGCAATGGGCTGTTCGTCCGCCAGGACATCTTCGTCGAGAACGGCCTCGACATCATCGAGGACACCAGAACCTACGACCAACTGCGGGAGTCGGCGCTGAAGGTTTCCAACCCGGCCGAGAACCGCTGGGGCTGGGGGATGACCGTCAACCGCTCCGGCGACGGCGCCGGGTTGGTGCAGAACGTCATCTTCCGCTACGGCGGCCACGTCCAGGACGAGACGGGCCAGCTCGTCACCTTCGACTCTCCCGAGACGGTGGCGGCGCTCGAGTGGCTGAAGGAGACCTACACCGCCGAGGAGTACGCACCGATGTTGCCCCCCGGGGTCCTCTCCTGGACCGACCCGAGCAACAACGAGGCCTATCTGGCCGGGCAAACGGTGATCACCCAGAACGCCGGCACCGTCTACGCCAAGGCGGTCCTCGACGAGGTCCCCTTCGCCGACCAGATCGCCTTTATCCCGAACCCGGTCCGCAACACCGACGAGGTCCGGCTCGACTTCCTCTCGGGCGGGATGAAGTTCTTCAGCATCAAGGGGGCGAAGAACCAGGAGGCGGTCTACGACCTGATCCGGCACTTCATGACCGAGCCGGTGCTGGAGCGGATCTGGAGCATCTCGACCGGCTACGCGCTGCCGGCCTACGCGGACGGTTGGGACAACGCGATCATCGCCGAGAACCCGAACTCGCTGCGGGCGCGGGACATGGCCTTGACCGAGACCGGGTTCAACGGCCTGCCCTGGCCGGGCGAGGACAACGAGGCGCTCGCCTCGATCGCGGCCGGGACCCCCTTCACCGACATGATGTCGGAGGTCCTGCAGGGGCAGCCGGTCGAGGAGGTCGTCGCCAACTACCACGAGATGTTCGTCCAGATCTACCAGGACTTCGGCCGCGAAGGCGAGTGAGCTGTTCGTGAGCCAGGGGCCGGCCGGCGGGAACCCCCCGCCGGCCGGCCGGGTGCGCCCGCCCCCGGCGGGGGCGGAAGGCTGTCCCATGCGGCCGGCAAGCCCCCCGGACCCTCACCCCGCCCCGCTCGGCCGGTTTCTGGAAGCAGTCGCGGCGGCTCCTCGGCCGCGACTGGCCGATCGCCTACATCTTCGTCGCCCCGCTGGTGATCCTCCTCTTCGGCCTGATCACCTACCCGCTGATCCGGGCGCTGATCCTCAGCTTCTACAACGTCACCGGCATCACCAACCGCGGCTTCGTCGGGCTCCAGAACTACGAGCGGCTCTGGGGGAATCGCCAGTTCGTCCAGTCGGTGCTCGTCACCGTCCAGTACGCGACGACCTCCGTCTTCTTCAAGTTCCTGTTCGGGATGATGGCGGCGCTGCTGCTCCACCGGAAGGGGCTGCGCTTCCGCAGCGTCTTCACCGGCCTCGTCCTCCTCCCCTGGATCATCCCCGACATCGTCGCCGCCCTCACCTGGCGCGGCATCTACGACCCGCTGTTCGGCGGTCTGAACTTGCTGCTGCTGCGGCTCGGCCTGATCGACCAGGGGATCGCTTGGCTCGGCAACTACGACCTCGCCCTCCCCGCGGTGATCACCGTCAACGTCTGGAAGGGGATCCCCTTCTTCACCATCGTGCTGCTCGCCGGCCTGAAGGCGATCGACGGCGAGCTCTACGACGCGGCCTCGGTCGACGGCGCCAACGGCTGGCAGCGCTTCCTCCACATCACCCTGCCTGGGCTGCGCTACGTGATCATCGTCGGCTGCCTGCTGTCGCTGATCTGGACCCTCAACTCGTTCGGCCAGGTCTTCCTCCTGACCGGCGGCGGTCCCGGCGGGGCGACCCGCGTCTTCTCGATCCTCGCCTACGAGTACGCGATCTCCTCCCTCCGCTACAGCGCCGGGGTCGCGGTCGCGATGTCGGTCGTGCCGGTCCTCCTGGTGCTGATCATCATCCTCGGCCGCTACATGCGGGGCGACCGCGAGGGGGCGCCGACCGCGGGCGGCGTGCTGGCCGAGGTCGGCAAGGTGCTGGCCTGGCCGTTCGCGATGCTCTTCCGGGGCATCGGCTACGTCTTGACCCTGATCGGCAACGCCGTCGAGTGGGTGCTGGGGACGGTCTTCGGGGCGCTGGCCTCGGCCTACACGCGGGGCGAGCCGGAGCGGGAGGGCGCCTGGCGGCGATTGACCGGCCGCGTCGGCAACGTGGCGGCCTACGCCTTGCTCGGGGTGCTCCTCTTGTTCCTGCTCTTCCCCTTCTACTGGGTGATCGTCACCGCCTTCAAGACCGACGAGCAGATGCGCGTCTCGGAGTCGGTCTTCTGGCCGGCGCCGTGGACGACCGAGCACTTCCGCTACATGCTGACCGAGACCGACTTCCCGCGCTGGTTCCGGAACACGGTCCTGGTCGCGGTCGTCAGCTGCGCCGTCTCGGTGCTGGTCGGGGCCTTGGGCGCCTACGCGCTGGTCCGGCTGCGGTGGCGGGGGACGGGGTTCTTCTCGACCGCGATCCTGTTCGCCTACCTGATGCCGACGGTGATGATGTTCATCCCCCTCTACCAGATCTTCACCGAGCTGCACCTGATCAACAGCTTAGGGGCGTTGATGGTCGCCTACCCGACCTTCGGCCTCCCCTTCGCCACCTGGCTGCTGATGGGCTACTACCGCTCGCTGCCGCGGGAGCTGGAGGAGGCCGCGCTGCTCGACGGCGCCGGCTACTTCCAGGCCTTCTTCCAGATCATCCTGCCGCTGATGAAGCCGGCGCTGATGACGGTCGCCCTCTTCGCGATCACGGCCGCCTGGGACGAGTTCCTGTTCGCCTTCGTCTTCATCACTTCCGAGTCGCTGCGGACCTTGCCGGTCGGGCTCGGCATGATGGTGATCGGCGACATCTTCCCCTGGGGGGAGATGTTCGCGGCCAGCATCATGACCACGATCCCGGTCGTCATCATCTATGTGCTGGCCCAGCGCTTCATGGTCGAAGGGCTCTCGGCCGGCTCGGTCAAGGGGTAGTTCCCGCGGGCGCCGCCCCGGCAGGGGGCGGCGCCGGGCGTCGCGACGACCTTCCTCGTGGAAGTTGCCCCGCCGAGCGGCGCGGGGCAGGGCCGATGCAGGAGGAACGCGCATGAACGGGCGAGGAGACGATCGACCAAACCGGGGCGCGGGGTGGTTCCGCGCCGATGCCGGCCTCAGCCGGCGCTCCTTCGTGCGGCGCTCGGCCGCGCTGGGGGCGGGGGTGGCGGCGCTGCCCCTGCTGCCGCGGCTGGTCGCGGCCCAGGACATCCCCCGCGAGAAGTCGAGCGCGACGGTCGACGGGCGGCTGAACGTCCTGCTGAGCAAGGACGTCCACCCCGACCACAACGCCTTCATGGAGGCGGAGCTGCGGGCCTACGCCGAGCTCAACGGCTGGGAGATCGAGGTCACCGACGTCGCCGGCTACCAGGGGGGCGGCGAACTGGACCAGAAGCTGCTCGGTGCCGTCCAGACCGGGGCGCCGCCCGATCTGCTGATCACCGTCGGCGGGGTGCGCAACCGGCACACCCTCGGGCTGATCCAGCCCGTGACCGACCTCGTCGGCGAGATGATCGAGACCTACGGCGACCCGATCCCGGGGGCGCGCTTCGACGCCGCCTTCGACGATGAGTGGTGGGCGGTTCCGTTCTTCACTCGGGTCAACGGCCTGTTCGTCCGCCAGGATCTGTTCGTCGAGCATGGCCTCGACATCATCGACGACACCCGGACCTACGACCAACTGCGCGAAGCGGCGCTCGCGATCTCCGACCCGCAGAACTCGATGTGGGGCTGGGGGATGACCGTCAACCGCTCGGGCGATGGCGCCTCCTTGGTCAAAAACGTGATCTTCCGCTACGGTGGCCACGTCCAGGACGAGACGGGGCAGCTCGTCACCTTCGACTCTCCCGAGACGGTGGCGGCGCT
>JBBSNJ010000346.1:0-4592 GCA_038232775.1 Thermomicrobiales bacterium | reverse complement strand
CCCGGCCGCCCCCCCCCCGCCCCGCCCCGGCGGCGCCGCGGCCGGCGGTGGGGTCCCATCGGGCCCCGGGGTTGCCCCACCCGCCCCGCCGCGGGCCCCGCCCGACGCCGCCGCGTCGGTCCCGCGGGGGGACGAGTCGGCGAGCACGGGATCGATTATCGCGTAGCGGAGCCCACTCTAGCAGAGCCCTGTGCGGGTGGCAATCCTCGCCGCGTGGCCGGCCGTGTTCCTGATCGGCTGAGGTTCTGGGAGGGGGTTGGGTGCGCGACGGGGCACGGGCGAGGTGGCAGCGCTCGCGGTTGGGGTGGGTCGGCCCCAGGGCGAGGAGCGGACCGCTCTCGTGGTTGTCGGGGGCGACTCCTCGTCCGTCGTCGCCGGTGCTTCCAACACGGACCGAGCGGAAGACGCAGCGGCGGCAACGAAGTTGCAAGCGGCAGCGGCGTGGGGGAGGGACGAGTCCGCGGCGCTCGCGATGCGCCGTCGGGGCGCGGGATGGCCGAGCCGCCAGGCACCGCCGAGACCGTCGGCCAGTTCGTCAACTCGTTCGACCAGGTCCGCGCGCGCAGCCCAAATGGGAGGGCAGATGGCAATGACCGCGAGCTCCCAACACCCGATCCACGGACGGCGGGCGAGCCGCCGCGACGTCCTGCGCGGGGTCGGCCTCGCCGGCGTCACGATCCTGACCCCCCTCGGGACGATGACCCCCCGCGCCGCACAGGCGGCGCAGACGCCCCTCACCTCGCTCACGCGGCAGGAGGCGCAGACGCTCGAAGCGTTGGCCGAGGTCCTGGTGCCGGGCGCGACCGAGGCCGGGGTCGTCCGCTTCGTCGATGCCCAGCTCGGCCGCCGGCACCCGCTGCTGGTCCTGCACTACCTCGAATACGCCGGCGATTTCCCCGCGTTCTACCGAGACGGGCTGGCCGCGCTCGACGCGCTCGCCCAGGAGCGGTCCGGCCAGGACTTCGCCGAGCTGCCGGCCGAGGAGCGGGCCACGATCGCCGGGCAGCTCTTCTCCGGCGAGATCGAGGGGTGGCGGGGGCCGCCGCCCTTTCTCTTCTACTTCGCCTCCCGCAGCGACGCGATCGACGTCACCTACGGCACCCCCGAGGGCTTCGCCGCGCTCGAGATCCCGTACCTGGCCCACATCCAGCCACCGGAAGGATGGACCGTATGACCCAGCAGCGACGGGCGGTGGCCCAAGCCACCCCAGACGCGACCCCGATCAGCACCCCCGCCGGCACCCCCGCCGGCACCCCCGCTACCCCCGCCGGCGGCGCGGCGACCCCGATCCCGGCCGCCGCCGCCGAGCTGGCGACCCCGCTCGCGGGCGACCGGGTCGACGTCCTGGTCGTCGGCGCCGGCGCCTCCGGCAGCGTGATGGCGGCGCTGCTGGCCGAGGCCGGCCACTCGGTGCTGATCCTGGAGGGCGGCCCGCGCTGGTCGCTCGACGACCTGTTCAGCTCGCAGACCTGGGCGCGACGGCTGAAGTGGGGGGTCAACATCCCGCCGGTGCTCAGCGGCGGGGAGAACCCGATCAGCGTCAACTTCAACCGCGGCTGGGGGACGGGCGGCGCCGCGCTCCACCACTACGCGGTCTGGTTCCGCTTCCACGAGTCGGACTTCGAGCTGCGGTCGCGGTTCGGCGTCGGCCAGGACTGGCCGATCAGCTACGCCGACCTGCGCCCGTACTACGACCGGGTGCAGGAGGAGGTCGGCATCAGCGGCGACGCCGACAAGGAAACGTGGCGGCCGCCGGGCGACCCGTACCCCCTGCCGCCGCTGGCGGTGTTCGGCCAGGCCGAGATCCTGCGGCGTGGCTTCGACGCGATCGGGGTCGGCACGTTCCCGGTGCCGCTGGCGATCCTGAGCGAGCCCTACAAGGGCCGCAATCCGTGCATCTACGACGGCTGGTGCGATGCCGGCTGCCCGATCGGGGCGCTGGCCAACCCGCTCGTCACCTACCTCCCCCGCGCCTTCGCCGCCGGCGCCCTGATCCAGCACAACAGCACCGTCCTCCGCGTGCTGACCAACGACGACGGGACGCGGGCGACCGGCGTCGAGTACGCCGACACCCTGACCGGCGAGATCCGGACTCAGGAGGCCCGTCTCGTCGTCCTGGCGTCGTCGACGGTCGGCAACCCGCGCCTCCTGCTCAACTCCGGACCCGGCGGCTTGGCCAACTCCAGCGGCCTGGTCGGCGCCTACATGATGACGCACCCATCCCAGCAGATCTTCGGCCTCTACGAGGAGGAGACCGAACCGTACGCGGGCGTCTCCGGCGGCCTCCTCGGCGGGCAGGACGACTACGAGCCCGACTCCAGCGCCAGCTTCGTCGGCGGCTACAACTGGCAGATCGCGAACGCCGTCAAGCCGAACGACCTGGTCGGCATCGCCAACGCCCGGCTCGATCTCTACGGCCAAGCGCTGGTCGACTTCCTCCGGCGCGGCGCCAACCACCTGGCGATCATGGGCGTGATCGGCCACAACCTCCCCTCGGCCGACGACCGGCTGACGCTCGCCGACCGGACCGACGACTACGGCTACCCGATCGCCGAGATCACCCACGCCTACCGCGAGGACGACCTGGCCGCGATCGACGCCGCGATGGCGCAGGGCCGCCGCGTCCACGAGGCGGCCGGCGCGACCGACGTCTGGACCGGCGCTCTCGCCAGCCAGCACCTCCTGGGCGGCACGATCATGGGCGACGATCCGACGACGTCGGTCTGCACCTCCTACGGTCAGACCCACGATGTCCCGAACCTGTTCCTGGCCGGGCCGGGACTGTTCCCGACGTCGACCGCCGTCAATCCGACGTTTACGATCCACGCCCTGTCGACGCGCTCGGCCGAGTGGCTGAACGATCAATGGGGGAGCCTGACCTGAGGCGGCGTCGAGGCCGCCGGCCCCCCTCGGTGGCGGGCGACCTCGACCCCCACCCGCTGTGCTCACTCGCCGCGCTCGAACGATGCCGGGGACGCGCCCGCTCTTGCCCGCTCTTGGCCCAAAGGGACCGGCGCCCGATCTCTCAGGTGAACACCGGGGCAGGGCCGGGAGCCGCCGTGCCCGCTCTTGACATTCGCCCAATCGGCGGTAGTGTCCCATCGGGAACCCGAAGCCCCCGACCGCCGACGGGATCCGGTCCGCCAGCCGGCCCGGCCCGCAAGCCAGGAGAGGAACCCGTGCGCCGCTCGCTGCCCGTAGCCTTGGTCGCCGCCGTTCTGCTCGCGCTCCTCAGCCGCCCCAGCGGCGACCGCTTCGGCGCGGCGTCCGCTCAGGAACCAGCGACGCCCGCCCTCGCCGCCTCCCCGGCCGCCGCCGACTGCCCGACCACGTCCGAGGCCGAGAACGAGGCGGTCGCCCGCCGCTGGTTCGAGGACATCCTCAACGGCCCCAATCTCGGCGCCCTCGACGATCTGCTGGCTCCCGACGTCGCCTACGCCGGCGTCACCTTCCCCGACACCGCCGCCGACCACGCCGCCGCCCGTCGCATCCTCGACGCCCTCCTGACCGGCTTCCCCGACATCCGTTACACCGTCGACGCCGCGGTCGCCGAGGGCAACCTCGTCGCCCTCCGCTGGACCGCCACCGGCACCCACGGGGGCGAGTTCCTGGGCTACGCCCCGACCAACCGCCGGGCGACCTGGTCGGGGATCAACATCTTCCAGCTCGCCTGCGGCCGGATCGCCGCCGTCTGGCCCCAAGCGGACGGTGTTGGCCGCTTCGAGCAGCTCGGGCTCCAGCCGATCGGCGGCGGGATCTCGGCGGTGACCGTGGGCGCCGAGATCGGGCTCGATGCGACACCGGACGCCGAGGGGACGCCCGCCGGCGCGACCCCGCTCGCCGAGGAGTGCGCCGAGACCGGTCCGGTCGAGAACGAGATCCTGGCCCGCCGCTGGTGGGGCGAAGCCTGGAACCGGGGCAACGTCGCCGTCTTCGACGAGATCTTGGCCGAGGATCACCTCCACCATTGGGCGGTCGGCCCCGACACGACCGGCACCGACGCCATCGCCGACCGCATCCTCGGCTGGCGCCAAACCTTCCCCGACCTGCGCATCCGGGTCGAGGAGGTCGTCGCCGCCGACGTTCTGGTCGCCGCCCGCTGGACCGCGACCGGCACCCTGCAAGCCCCGTTCATGGGCGTCGCCCCCGATGGGCAGCGGGTCGAGTGGACGGGGATCAACATCTTCCGCGTCGAGTGTGGCCGGATCGCCGATGTCTGGTCGCAGAGGGACACCCTCGGCCTCTACGCGCAGCGTGGGGCCGCCGCCGCGCCGGCCGCGACGCCGGCGGCGGAGTGAGGCGAGGCACCGGGGTGATCGCGATCGCCGCCGCCGTGCCGCCCGGCCCCGAAGGGACCGGGCTGAAGCGACCAACCCGGCTGAAGCCGGCTGAACACCATGGGCGGCCCCGATCGCAAGGTTCGTAGCCCCATTCATGGGGCTTTGTCGCTTCAGCCCGATCCCTTTAGGGCCGGGCGACGCCGCCCCGACGGTCGCCGATCGCCGCCGCGCCGCCCCCCCTCGTCCTGCCGCCCGCCGCCCGCCGCCCGACACCCGCCCAAGGAGACCCACACCCGTGCGCCTCACCGTCCT
>JBBSNJ010000345.1:0-4599 GCA_038232775.1 Thermomicrobiales bacterium | reverse complement strand
GTGGATGCCGCGGACCAGGTCGCGCAGCTCGGCCAGCACCCGCTTCGCCTCCTCGTGCGACTCCTCGACCAAACCGCGGGCCGCCTCCGGGTCGGTCCGCAGCTTCTCCTTGGCCAGGCCGAGCCCCATCGCCAAGGCAACCAGGCGCTGCTGGGCGCCGTCGTGCAGGTCGCGCTCGATCCGCCGCCGCTCCGCGAGCTGGGCCTCGACCACCGCCGAGCGCGAGCGGGTCAGTGTCTCCACCCGCGCCGCCAGGTGGGCGTTGCCGGAGGTGCCGAGCAGCAGGCGGCCGAGTTCGGCGTGCCCCCGCGCCGCCCAGGTCACCAGCCAACCGCCGACCGCGGCCAGGCCGATCCCGAGCAGCGCCACGATGAGCGACTCGGCGAAGGTGTCGACGAGCCAGCCGGTGTGCGGTTGATCGACGGCCGGGATGAAGAGCCCGGAAGAGCGTCCGGAGGAGCCGGCGAGGACGACGCCCCCCGGAAACGACCAGAAGTACAGGGGGAGGGTGACCAGGGCGAAGGGGATGGCCAGGCAGACGCAGGCGACGACGAACTCGGCGATCCCGAGCGGGAAGAGGAGTACCAGGTAGCCGAGGTCGCGCCAGACGGCTGGATCGCTGGCCAGGGCGCGCGCTCGGCCCAGGAGCGAGCCGGCGGGCAGGGGGCGGTAGGGCGCCGGGATCGCTCGGCCGGTGAAGCGACCGATCCGCCAGCGCTCGACCCGGGCGCCGCCGACCCAGAGGAAGATGGTGGCGGCCAGGATCGGGAGCCCGATCAGGGTGATCGCCAAGCCGAGACTGATGGAGCCGAGGGTAACGAGGGCGACGAACCAGAAGATGCCGAGCGCGAAGTTGACCACCAGGAAGAGGAGGGCGAGCCACGGCTCGGCGGTGCCGAGGCGGCGGAGGCCGTGTTCGAACCAGGGCCAGACGTCGAAGCGCTGACCGGTCGAGGAGGGGAGGAGCGGCGGCGTCGACATCGGGCACTCCCAGGCGGCGCGGGCCGGAGCGGCGCCGCCCGGGAGCCGAACGGATCGGGCCGGCGGCGGCGACGAGTCTGGGGACAGGAAACACCATCCGCGGCCCGGCCGCCGCCCGAATAGCCGCCGATCGGGGGGTAGGGTTAACCCCCGGGTGCGCCAGCGACGGATCGTCGGGATGGCTGCTCTGCTCCCCGGCGAGCCCGGAACGGCCGGGCCGCTGGTGTCCGGCGCCAGGCGGCGGCGCCAGCGCCCGATGGCCCTACCGGGGCGCCGCCAGCGCTGCTTCCCGCTCGGCCGCTCGCGCTTTCTGGGCCGCGACGTAGTCGACCAGGACGTCGTTCAGCCGGGACATCCAACCGTCGCCCGTCGCCTCGAACCAGGCGACCACGTCGAGATCGACATAAACCGCACGCCGTTCTCCCTCCGGCGGGATGCCGACCCAGATCCGGCGCCAGTTGGGCGCGCCTTCCTCTTCGCTGTCGATCGAGGCTTCGAGCTCTTCCTCGGTCATGGCGTCGATGCGCGCCCAATCGGTCTTGAACTCGCCCCGGCATTCCATCTCGTCAAGCTCCGCCGCCGTGTAGCGCACGATATTCTCGTCGCTCTGCATCACGAGCCCTCCTCGCCGAAATCAAACGGATCGCGCCACCCCGTTGCGTCCAGACAACGGTGATGAGCCGTCCGGCAACGACGCCGGTCGTGAGGAACCGTTGCTCCTGCTGGTATGAACTTTCGATGCGGTGGATGGGTCGACCATCGAACAGACCTCGAGCGTCTCCGAAATCAAGGTCATGCTTGGCCAGGTTGCTGAGCCGTTTGGATTCGTCCCACTCGAAGGTGATCGCCGGGCGTGGCGCCTGGTCGCGGTCCACCAACGTTCCTTCGGTCAAGCGGTCAAGCCGGATCGACGCGGGGACGACGAGGCTAGTTCGCCGATTGTACCGCGACCGACGAGACCGCGAATGGGGTGCGTTCGTCGCTAGCAGCGAGATCGACGACCGTGACTTCCCGATCCTCTCCTTCGCTCAGCCCCTCGCCCGGCGCCAGCCGCAGCCAGCGCGTGATGCCGATCGCCGCCAGGAACGGGTGGTCGTGGCTGGCGACGACCAAGGCTCCCTCGTAGGCGGCCAGCGCCTGCTCGAGCTGGCGGACGCTGCCCAGGTCGAGGGTGTTGGTCGGCTCCTCGAGGAGGAGGAGCGGCGGCGCCGGCGCGGCGGCGAGGAGGCAGGCGAGGGTCGCCCGCAGCCGCTCGCCGCCGGAGAGGTCGCCGACCGCCAGGTGGACGCGGTCGCCGCCGAAGAGGAAGCCGGCCAGCCGGTTGCGCAGCTCGGGATCGGGCACGCCGGGGGCGAAGCGGCGCAGGTTCGCCAGCACGCTCTCCCCCTCGACGAGCAGATCGAGCCGCTGGGGGAGCGTCCGGATGGTCGTTGGGTCGTAGCGACGGACGCGGCCGGTGGCGGGCGCGATCTCCCCCGCGACCAGGCGCAGCAGGGTCGTCTTGCCCGCCCCGTTCGGTCCCGTCAGCGCGATCCGCTCCGGCCCCCGAATCGCCAGGTCGAGCCCCGGCGGGCCAACGATCGACCCGCCGCCAGGGTAGGCCAGGGCGACGCCTTCGGCCTCGAACAAGGTCCGGCCGGCGGGGACGCCGGTCGCGGGGAGGGCGACCCGCAACCGCTCCTCGTCGCGCAGCGCCCGGCCCTCCCGCGCCAACCGCGACTCGGCGACCTCGACCCGCCGCTCGTGGAGGCCGGCGGCGCGCCCCCGCGAAACCTCCGCTTGGCGCTGCATCGCGCCGGCGACGATCGCCGGCAGCCCCGCCGTCTTGGCGTGGCGCTTGCCGGCGCTGGCCCGGCGGTCGGCCCGCTCCCGCGCCGCCTGTGCTTCCCGCCGCTCGCGCTTCAGGTGCAGCTCCGCCGTCCGCACCGCCTGCTCCGCCGTCGCCTGCTCGGCCGCGACCGCCGCCTGGTAGGCCGCGAAGTTGCCGCCGTAGAGGCGGACGCCGGTCGGGGAGAGCTCGGCGATCTGGTCGACCCGATCGAGCAGATCGCGGTCGTGGCTGGCGATCAGGAGGCAGCCGCGCCAGCCGGCGATCAGGTCGTAGAGCCGCTCGCGGGCTTCGCGGTCGAGGTTGTTCGACGGCTCGTCGAGGACCAGCACGTCCGGCTGGGGCAGCAGCCGCGCGGCGAGGCCGACCGCCATCGCCTGGCCGCCGCTGAGAGTGGCGACCGTCCGCTCCGGCGCGACGTCGCCCAAACCGAGCCGGCCGAGCACTCCGGCGATCCGCTCCTCGACGTCCCAGGCGTCGCCAACGGCGGCGAAGTGCTCGTCGCGGACGTCGCCGGCCGCGATCGCCCACAGCGCGGCCAGCGTGCCGGCGACGCCGAGGATCTCGGCCACACTCGCTCCGGCCGCGAGGGGCACGTCCTGGGGCAGGTAGCCGACGGCGCCGGCGACGGCGACCGAGCCGCTGGTCGGGTGGATCTCGCCGACGAGGAGGCGGAGCAGGGTGCTCTTGCCGGCCCCGTTCGGCCCGACGAGGCCGGTCCGGCCGGGACCGAGGGCTAAGGAGAGCCCGGAGAAGACGGGGGTGCCGTCCGGCCAGTCGAACGTCAAGTCGACGGCGACGATGCCCGATTGGGGGGATGACATGGAAGCTCTCGCAGCGGAGACCGCGACCGGTTGGAGTCGGCGCGGACGACGGACCATGCCCCCGGCGCACGGCGGCGGGGGCAGCGGGGAGGCCGGGCCGCGCCACGCGCGCCGCATCCGCCCCTGGAGTGTCGTCCTAGCTTCTCAACCCGCTTCGCTCCACTGCCGGGCGCCCACGACGGGCCACCCTCGAGCCGCCCCGAGGGTAGCGGAAGCCGGCGGGAGGGTCAAGGAGAGTCGGGCCTAGCGCCCAGCCAACGGCGCGCTGTTGACGGGGCGGCCAACTCCGGGCATCATCTGCCCGGCCGGTTTCATTGCAGTGGGAGAGACGGCGTCCTACCGACAGCGACGGGGCGGACGGAGCAGCGCGTGGACGAGGCGACCGGGCGGGACCAGACGGAGATCGTCGCCCTGGCGCGGGAGGTGCTGCGGCAGGACGCGGCGGCGGTGGCGGCGGCCGAGAGCGCCCTCGACGAGGGGTTCTCGGCGACCGTCCGCCTGCTGCTCGCCTGCCGCGGCAAGACCCTCGTCACCGGGATGGGGACGTCGGGCGCGACGGCGCGGCGGATCGCCCACCTGCTCGCGGTCGGCGGCACGCCGGCCCTCTTCGTCCACGCCGCCGACGGGCTGCACGGCGGGCTCGGCGCCGTCACCGCCGACGATGTGGTGATCGCCATCTCGAAGGGGGGCGAGAGCGACGAGCTGAACGAGTTCGTGCGCCGAGCCAAGGCGCGCGGCGCCGCGGCGGTGGCGATGACGGCCGAACCGGCCTCCGGCTTGGCGGCGATGGCCGACGCCACCCTGCTCGTCCGGACGCCGCCCGAGTCGGACTTCGGCGGCAAGATCGCGATGGGGAGCGCCCTCGCCAACTGCGCCGTCGGCGACGCCCTGGTCGCGGTCCTGATGACCCAGCGCGGCTACTCTTGGCAGAGCTTCGACTTCACCCACCCCGGCGGCTCGGTCGGC
>JBBSNJ010000344.1:0-4600 GCA_038232775.1 Thermomicrobiales bacterium | reverse complement strand
TGCCAACCCGACCGGCTCCCTACCATTGCGCTCGGCCACCGTCTCCTCCTTCGATAGCGGTCGTCACACCCGGCTCTCTTGGAGGACGGTGGCCACTCCCGCTACCCGGCCACCGATCTACAGAACTCTACGGACACGACCTGGTGGAGTGGATATCCGCCCAGATTCCTTTACAACGTTTGCGGACCTGAGATTCAGAGACTACTTCGCCAATGAAGAAAATGTTGCTGTGTACATCCCCCGAGACGATGATATCAATTTGATTCAGTTCAACGATCGCCATATGGCGAATCTCGATGGAAACGACCGAAAGTTCGTGGCTACACATGAATTGGGGCATGCTCTCCGATTCGGTGACCATTGCAGCCAGCAATGTAGCGACCTTGTGATGTACCAGTACTGCTGTGGACTGCGGTTCACGCAGCCACATGACTGGGACGATTATGACGCGCTGTGGTAGCGATGGGAGCGAGGGCGTCTCTCGTGGAGCCCGCTGCTAGTGCGGGAGGTGGGCAAGGAGGACGTGGAAATGATGCGCAGAGCTCGGGAATCTATCGGATGGCGGCGCGCGCTGATCGCGATTCTGATCGTCGTCAGCGGAGGGGGGGGCTGGCCGTCCTGCAAGGGGTTTCGCGATCAGATCGAGAACCGATCACGGCCTACGCCATCAAAGCGTTCGATGTCAGCGATCGCGAGAAGCTGACGGCCTTCGCTTCGGACGTGTTCGTTGGCCGGGTGGTCGAGCGAGCTGGAACCGAGCCGCTCATCTTGCCGGCCCTCGTCGCTGAGGAGGAGGACGACCTCCTGCCGCAGACGCAGTTCGCGGTGGAGGTCCAGGAGACGATCAAGGGAGAGGCGTCGGGCACGGTCGTCGTCAACCAGCAGGGCGGAGTCGACCGGCGGACCGATCACCTCATCCTGATTGACGGGGAGCCGCTCTTGGAGGTCCGAGACGTCCTGCTCACGACGCGCTACGATCCCGACAATGGATGGTATGAGCTCGTCGGCGGCGGTTACGGTCGCGTGAGGCTTGGCGGACCCGCGGAGCGGGACGATGTCGTTCAGCGATTCAAGCGGGCGGCGGCGGCAGGGCCGAAGGGTCCCGTGGAGCCGGAGCGCCTGAATCCGTCGTTGGGTCCGGATACCAGCGACCGCGCCACTGGGGCGGACGACGCGGCCCGGCGGCGATGCGCGGACGCCGAGCAGCGGGGAACCGTCCGCTCTGTGGACAACTGCCTACGCGAACGTCCCGACCGCTGAGCGGCTACCCGTGGAAGCCGAACCGCGGGTGATCCCCGGTCGGTCAGAAGGATGTCGCAAGGCTGAGCAGGCTTGGGCGCGGACGCTCCCGGAGACGACCTCCACAGCGGTCAGCATCGCCGCCACCATCCGGTGTCCGGGCTCGAAAGACTGCACCGGGCCGTAGTATCGGCCTGGTCCCCGGCATTCTCTCCCCGCCTTGGCGGGCGAGTGACGAGAACCAGATCCTTATGGGGCGCGGGAGCTTGACCGTCGAGGGCTTCGTCAGGCCGGCGACGCAGCCTCCGCCGGCGGCGGGCGCCGGCCACGGCCGACGAGGAGCGCCATCCCCGCCCCGAGCAGCGCCACGACGCCGGCCGCCAGGAACGCCTCGGCGTAGCCGCCGCGGGCGTCGCGGGCGACGCCGCCGAGCCAGGCCGCCAGCGCCGCCCCCAACTGGTGGGCGGCGAAGACCCAGCCGAAGACGACGGCGACGTGGCGGCGGCCGAAGCGGTCGGCGACCAGTTGGGCGGTCGGCGGCACCGTGGCGATGTAGTCGAGTCCGAAGACGACGGCGAAGGCGGTCAGACCGGGCACGCCCCAGCCGACGACGACCGGCAGCGCGAAGAGGGAGACGGCGCGGCCGGAGTAGTAGACCGCCAGCAACTTGCGCGGGTCGTAGCGGTCGGTCAGCCAGCCGGAGGCGATGGTGCCGACGACGTTGAACATTCCCATCAGCGCCAGGAAGCCGGCGGCGGTCACCTCCGGCAGGCCGTGGTCGATCGCGTGGGGGATGAAGTGGACCCCGACGATCCCGTTCGAGGTCGCGCCGCAGACGAAGAAGCTGCCGGCCAGCAACCAGAACTCGGGGGTCCGCAGGGCGCCCCGCATCACGCCCCCCGCCGGCAGGGTCGCCACCGCCTGCATCGCGCTGGCGGCGACGACCGAAGCCGGCGGCACGGGCGGGGCACTGTAGGGGCGGAGGCCGAGCTGGGCGGGGTCGTCCCGCATGAAGCGGAGGATGGGGATAAGCGCGAGGAGGGCGACGGCGGCGAGGGCGAGGGTCGCGCCCCGCCAGCCGACCGCCAGCACCAACCCCTGGAGGGCGGGGATGAAGAGGAGCTGCCCGGCCGAGGTGGCGGCGCCGAAGAGGCCGACGACCAACCCCCGCCGCTCGGCGAACCAGCGGTTGGCGACGGCCGCCCCGAGGACGGTGGTGGCGACCCCGGTGCCGACCCCGTTGAGGACGCCCCAGAAGAGCCCGAACTGCCAGAGCGTTGTCGTCGCCGCCCCCAATCGCCGTGCTGGCCCCCACCAGCACCAACCCGGCCAACAGCAGTCGCTTCGGGCCGAACCGCTCGAGGAGGCGGCCGACGGCGGGACCGGTCAGCCCGTAGAGGAGGACGCCGATCGAGATCGCGGCCGAGATCGAGGCGGTGCTCCACCCGAAATCCTGCTCCAAGGGGGTGGATCAGGATGCCCGGCGCCGAGCGGACCCCGGCCGAGACGAGCAGCGCCAGGCCGGCGACGGCGACGACGACCCAACCGTAGTGGAGCCGCTGCCGCTCGCGGTTGATCATCCTACCCCGTCCTCGCCGGTCCGCCGCCGCGCCGTCACCGCCGCCGGAACCTCGCGGTCGAGACGGCGGTGCCCGTCGCCTAGGATGGTGGACGCTGGGGCGCGGGGCAAGCGGTGGGAGGCCATCCGTCTCGACCGCCGTCGCGGTCGCGGAGCAGGGCAAGCCCGAGGATGCCCGGCACGCCCGACCTCGGCGTCCGGTGACGAGGTCGGGCTTTGGGACGGCGCCGTCGCATCGATCCTCGCACCAAGCGGTTGTCTTTTCTCCGTCCTGGTGGGGGACGACATCGTGCGCCTCGCCGCGTTCGCCCTCCAAGCTGTCCCGGGCCGCGGCCGGAGAGGGGGCGTGGAAGGCGGCGGCGACGCGGACGGAGATGTGCCGGAGCCCGGTTGGCGAGGAATCGGGCCAGAGCGTAGGGGGCGGTGCTCGACCGGGAACGACGCGGCGGCTCGCTTAGGTTCGCCGCCGGCGGCCGAGATCGCTCGGCAGCCCGTTCCCGTGACCCGGCCCCCGAGTCGAGGCTCTCCGTCGGCGCCGCCTCCACAGGAAGGGCGCCGCGGGAGACGGACCGCGGGCGCGGTGGCGCTACAATCCGCGAGATGGAACAACCGCTTCCCCGCCGCCCGCTGCGCATCGGCGAACTGGCCGGCGAGTTGGGGCTCAACCCCAAGACCATCCGCTACTACGAGGCGATTGGTCTGCTGCCGATCCCCCGCCGGAGCGCGGCGGGCTACCGGCTCTACGGCGCCGCCGACCGCGATCGGCTCCGCTTCATCGCCAAGGCGAAGGCGATCGGCCTCAGCCTGGCCGAGATCGGCGAGATTCTGGCGCTGCGCGACGGTGGCGCGGAGCCGTGTCCCCACGTCCGCCACCTGCTCGACCGCAAGCTCGCCGCGCTCGACGAGCAACTGCGCCGCCTCCGAGAGGACCGCGTCCAGCTCCTCGCCCTCCGGTTGGACGCGGAGTTGATCCCCTGCTCCGCGACCCCGATCTGCGGCCCGATCGAGCTCCACCCCGTCCCGCCCCGGCGCCAAAGAACCGACCTGGCCCCTCTCCGTCGCCAGTCACGGCCGGACGCCCTTGACCTTCCCGTCGAGGGGAAGCCGTAGCCTGCAGCGGCCATCAGAAGCGTTGTCGGCGGCGATCTGGGTCGGGGCGCTGCTTGCTGCGCCCGTCGGCCGGAGGCCGACAACGGACGTCGCCGGTCCTCGTGCAATCGGGGGGGGACAGCGCTTCTGCCCGGCGCTGTAGGCGAGGACCGAGGCGACCGGGGCGCGACGAACGCGGCACGGTCTTGCCCAGGGGGCGGAGCCGTGCCGGCGGACGATGTCGTGCTCTATACCCAGAGGGACTGCGCCGCGAGCCGGCAGGTGCGCGGCTGGCTGACTAACCGCGGCGTCCGCTTCGTCGAGCGGGACGCCGGTGCCGATCCGGCGGCGGCGGCGGCGCTCGCCGCGACCGGCCTCTTCGCGACGCCGCTGCTCGTGGTCGGCGGGGCCAACGTCTTCGGCTTCCAGCCGGAGGCGCTGGCGGCGGCCACCGGGGTCGAGTCGTGACCGTTTGATACGGAATCCGGGTGAATCGTGGGTGTTGGCCCGGCGGTCCGCGACCGCGCTCCCCTCTCCCGCGCAGGGGACAGGGGGTGAGGGCCGACCGACGCAGCGGGAATGCGAAGTGTTCACCCAGATTCCGTCTGATACGGCATGCAGTTGATCAGTTCCGGTGAGCTCCGGCGGAGCAGACCGTGCTCCCCTCGCCCGCCGCGGCGGGCGAGGGGTCGG
>JBBSNJ010000343.1:0-4610 GCA_038232775.1 Thermomicrobiales bacterium | reverse complement strand
CCCCGCTTGCTCGATGACGGGTGGCGTCGGTTGTCGGCCTCCGGCCGACGGGCGCTGCTCGCTGCGCCCCTACCCAGAGCGACGCCGACAACGCTTCTGCTAGCCGCTCTAGGCCACCAGGTCGTGCGCCAGCTCCTCGAACGCCGCTAGGTAGCGGTCGCAGTCGTCGGCGGAGTGGGCGACGGAGAGGGTCCACTCCTCCTCGCGGCCGGGGGTCATGAAGACGCCCCGGTTCATCATGTAGAGCCAGGCGAGGTGGGTCAGCTCGGCGTCCTGGTGGGCCATGAAGCTCTCGTAGTCGACGATCTTGCTCGGGGAGAAGGTGACGCACCCCTTGGAGCTGATGCCGACGGTGTAGCCGGGGAGGTCGTACTTCGCCAGCACCGCGTCGCAGCCGTCCATCAGCCGGTCGTTGAGGGCGTTCAGGTGGTCGTAGGCGTCCGGGGTCAGCACCTCCTCCAGGCTGGCGCGGGCGGCGGCCATGGTGAGGGGGTTCCCGTTGTAGGTGCCGACCTGGTAGACCTCGCCCGAGAGGACCGCGGCCATCGCCTCCTCCGAGCCGCCGATCGCGCCGCAGGGGAGGCCGCCGCCGAGCGCTTTGGCCAGCGTCACCATGTCCGGCGTGACCCCGAACTTCTCGGTCGCGCCGCCGGGGGCGACGCAGAGGCCGGTCTTGACCTCGTCGAAGATCAGCAACACGCCGTGCTTGCGGGTGATCTCGCGCACCGCCGCCAGGTAGCCCGGCTCGGGGAGGACGACGCCGAGGTTCATCATCGCCGCCTCCATGATGACGCAGGCGGGGGGGCGACCCTCCTCGACCAAGCGCTCGATCCGCCGCTCCATCGCCGCCGCGTCGTTGAAGGGGACGGCGATCGTCAGATCGGCGGCGGCCTTCGGGATGCCGGCGCCGTAGGGGAGGGAGGCGAGGTTGTCGCGGTCGCCGATGTTCTCGTAGGGGACCGAGATGGAGACCATCACGTAGTCGTGGTGGCCGTGGTAGGAGCCGAAGATCTTGACGATCGTGTCGCGGCCGGTGGCGGCGCGGGCGATCCGGATGGCGTCCATCGTCGCCTCCGAGCCGGAGTTGACGTAGCGCCAGAGGGGGAGGCCGAAGCGGCGGACCAGCTCCTCGCTGACGACCAGGCTGTCCTCGATCGGGGCGGCGAAGTGGGTCCCCTTGGCGACTCGCTCCTGGACAGCGCGGACGATCGCCGGGTGGGCGTGGCCCTGGATCATCGAGCCGAAGCCGTTGTGGAAGTCGATCCGCTCGTTGCCGTCGACGTCCCAGACCTTCGAGCCGCGCCCTTCTTCCAAGTAGATCGGCCACGGATCGCGGATCTGATAGGAGGAGGCGACGCCGCCGACCATCGAGCGGCGGGCGCGCTCGTACATCTCGCCCGACTTCGGGGTCCGCTCGTTGAGGCGGGACTCCTCCTGTTTGGAGAGGTGGGCAAGCCGGGCGCGGTCGAGACCGGCGGCGGCGGGAGCGGCAACGGTGACCATCGTGCGTTCTCCTCTCGCCCGGATCGGCGGGCGGGACAGACGGCGGCCGCGGTCCGGCCGGTGGACGTGCCGCTAGTATCCCCGATCCGGCGCCGCGCGGGGGTTGGGCTGGCTGCCCAGTTGGGAGGGCCAGTCGAGAGGGGGAGGTCGGGGCGGGGCGGCGGTCGCCGGCCGGCCGGGTGCCGGCCGGCCCACGAGGCGGCCTAGAATCCAACCCACCCGAGCGGGGGGCCGCCGGGCGAGACGGACGGGTCCGGGGCGCTGCCGCCCCGTGCTACACTCGGCGCCGTTGGAGCGACAGGAGCCGCACCGGGCCGCTGTCAACGCGCGGCGGCGGTGCGCCCAAAAGAGGGGACGGGGGACGGATGGAGCTGACGGGGGAGCACATCTTCGCCGCGCCGCGGGAGCGGGTCTGGCAGTTCTTGCTCGACCCGGAGACCCTGCGGGCCTGCCTGCCGGGCTGCGAACGGATGGAGGAGATCGGCCCCGACGAGTACGAGACGACGCTCAAGATGGGGATCGCCGCGATCCGCGGCACCTACCAGGGGCGGGTCAAGATCAGCGACAAGCAGGAGCCGGAGCGCTACCGGATGCTGGTCGAGGGGAAGGGCGGGGGCAACCAAGTCTCCGGCGAGGGGACGCTGGAGCTGGTCGAGGACGGGGATCAGACCATCGTCCGCTACACCGGGCAGGCGAACGTCCGCGGCACCCTGGCCCGGGTCGGCGCCCGCGTCATGCAGCCAGCGGCCAAGATGATCGTCGGCCAGTTCTTCAGCTGCTTGGAAGAGAAGGCGACGGGGAGTAGCGAGTAGTCAGTAGTCAGTGGCAGTTGCCGGTAGGCCGTCCTCCGTTTTCGATGTGGGCCACGTCCGCTTGTCATCCCGCCGCTGGTGACCAGCGACTGGCCACTGACTACTCTGGCCACTGACTACTGGCCACTGACTACTGGCGACCGAAGGGAGCCTACGTGGACGTTCCGATCACGCTGACGGTCAACGGCGAGGAGCGGCGGGCCGAGGTCGAGCCGCGGACGCTGCTCATCGGTCTGCTGCGCAACCAGTTCGGGCTGACCGGCGCCCACGTCGGCTGCGAAACGGGGCAGTGCGGGGCCTGTACCGTGCTCCTCGACGGGGAGGCGGTCAAGAGCTGCACGGTGCTGGCGGTCCAGGTCGATGGCCAGGCGGTGGCCACGATCGAGGGGCTGGCGCCGCCGCGGGCGTCGGACGCGACCGGCGGCGCCGGGGACGGCGAGCGCCTCCACCCTATCCAGCAGGCGTTCTGGGAGGAGCACGGGCTCCAGTGCGGCTACTGCACGCCGGGGATGGTCCTCTCCGCCTACGCCCTCCTCCAGGAGGAAGCCGACCCGGACGAGGCGACGATCCGGCACGCCCTCGAAGGCAACATCTGCCGCTGCACCGGCTACCAGACTATCGTCCGCTCGGTCCAGTCGGCCGCCCGCCGCCTGGCTGACGAAGGCGCTAGGCGTTAGTAGTCCATTGTGAGGCGTCGGCGAAAGATTGAAGAAAATCGTTCGGCGTTCACCGGCAGCCAAGAAGGGGTAATGCTGGAGACGACCATCGATGAACTGACGCCTAACGCCTGACGCCTGACGGGGAGGGATGATCCGTGAACCCGGCCACGTTCGAGTTCCACCGCGCGGCGAGCGTCGAGGAGGCGATCGCGCTCCTGCGGGAGCACGGCGAGGGCGCGAAGCTGATCGCCGGCGGACACAGTCTGCTGCCGGTGATGAAGCTGCGGCTGGCCGAGCCGGCCCACCTGATCGACATCACGCGGCTCGGGGACGACGGGCTGCGGGGCGTCCGGATCGAGGGCGACCAGGCGCGGATCGGCGCGCTGACGACCCACCGGGCGCTGGAGCGCGACCGGCTTCTGGGCGAGCGCTGCCCGCTGCTGGCGCAGACGGCGGCCCGCGTCGGCGACCGCCAGGTCCGCAACCGGGGGACGTTCGGCGGCGCCCTGGCCCACGCCGACGCCGCGGCCGACTACCCGGCGGCGGTCCTCGCGCTCGAGGCCGAGCTGGTCGCCCGCGGGCCGGGGGGCGAGCGGACGATCCCGGCCGCCGACTTCTTCGTCGGCTTCCTGACGACCGCGCTCGCCCCGGACGAGGTGTTGACCGAGATCCGGGTGCCGCTCCCGGCGGCCGGGGCGCGGACGGGGACCGACTACCAGAAGCTGGCTAACCAGGCGTCGGGGTACGCCCTAGTCGGGGTCGCCGCGGTCGTCGCCCTCGACGAGGCGGGGAAGTGCGCCGCGGTCCGGGTCGGGATCACGGGCACCGCCGAGACCGCTCGCCGCGCGTCAGCGACCGAAGCGGCCCTGACCGGCGCCGCGCTCGACGAGGCGACGATCGGGGCAGCGGCCGAGCGGGCGACCGAGGAGCTGGAGCCGCTCGACGACATCCACGCCCCGGCCGACTACCGCCTCCGGGTGACGAAGGGGCTGACGCGGCGGGCGCTGCTGGCGGCGACAGAGCGGGCGCGGGCCGCGTAGCACCGCCCCCGCCGGCGGCCCGAATCGAACGAGGTCACGTGAACCGCGCACCGGATCGGGCGGCGTCCGGGTGGGCTGTCCTCGCTGATGCCGATGCGGTCGGCGCCCCCGCGCGGGGCTCGCTCAGCGGGACTGCGCCAGGGGGCGAGGTCCGCGACCTCGACGCGTTCCCCGAGACCAACGTCGGCTGATCGACCGGGCTTCGCCTCTTCCGCTTCTGTCGCGGTGAGAGCGGGGGTTGGGGGGTGATACCAACTTCGGATGATCGCACCCGTTCCCCTGGGGACACACGCCCTCAACCCCGCCCCCTTGCCCCGGTCCCGTGCGCGGGAGAGGGGAGCTTGACCTGCTGCCGAGAGCGGAACGATTCAACCTGATTCCGTCTGAGGCAGGCAGGCGCCGACTCGGCGTCGCCCGGCCCTCAAGGGACCGGGCTGAAGCGACGAACCCGGCTGAAGCCGGCTGCACTCGATGGGCAGCCGCGGTCGGGACGGTCGAAGCCCCGATTAGGGGGCTTGGTCGCTTGAGCCCGGTCCCTTGAGGGCGGCGCGGCGACGGCGATCGTGCCACCGGACATGGTCCCCCGGAACCGTCAT
>JBBSNJ010000342.1:0-4617 GCA_038232775.1 Thermomicrobiales bacterium | reverse complement strand
GTCGCGGCGATCGTCGCTCGTCAAGCTCAGCACCTCGGTCTCGGTCCCCGGCGGACAGCTACGGGCTCCTGGTCGGGGGCGGTCGGTTCTCGGGGAGGCGACGACCTGCGGGCGACGCCCCCGCTGGCTGAAACCGAGTGCTGCCGTCAGCCGAGCAACCCGACCTTCTCCAGCACGGCCCGAACGCGGCCGACCTCGTCGGCGTCGTAGCGGAGCAGCGGCCGGCCCATCGCGTTGGAGGGGAGCACGCCGCGCAGCATCAGCGCCGTCTTGAAGGCGCCGAAGGCGGTCGCGGAAAGCCCCAATCGTCCGGACGTCGACGCGGCGAGGATCGCGTAGAGCCGGCAGAGCCGCTCCTGCTCGCGGCGGGCGGTCTCCAGGTCGCCGGCGCGGACGGCGTCGTAGACCCGGACGAAGCCGGCCGGGTCGACGTTGCCGAGCCCCGGCACCGAGCCACGGGCGCCGATCAGCAGCGCCAGGTCGACCAGCAGCTCGGAGCCGGTGAAGGCGGCGAAGCCGTCGAGGTCCCGCGCCTCGGACACTAGGAGGCGGAAGTTCCCCAAGTCGCCGCTGCTGTCCTTGAGGCCGACGATCACCCCGTCGCGGGCCAGGGCGAGCACGGTCGCCCGCTCGATCTTGGTCGGCACGAAGACGGGGATGTCGTAGGCGAGGATCGGGAGGTCGACCGCGGCCCCGACGGCGCGAAAGTGCTCGATGATCTCGGCCTGGCTCGGGCGCAGGTAGAAGGGGGCGGTCAGGACCAGGGCGTCGGCGCCGAGCCGGCGCGCCACCTGGGCGTGCTCGACCGCGAGCGCGGTCGCCGTGTCGATCACCCCGGCCAGCACCGGGACTTGGCCGGCGGCGGTCCGGACGCCGGTCTCGATCACCGCCGCCCGCTGGCGGTCGGTCAAGGTCGCCGTCTCGCTGGTCGAGCCGAGCATGAAGAGCCCGTGGACGCCGGCGTCGAGCAGGAACCCGATCAGCCGCTCGAGCGCGGGGAGGTCGACCTCCCCGTCGTCGGTGAAGGGCGTCGCGACCGGCGGGATGATGCCGGCGAGGCGGTCGGAGAGCGTCGCCATCGTTCGTCTCCAGGCGGCGGTCGGGCGCTGCCCCGACGCCGCGGTCGGTGGGCGCGGGCGAGCGGGCGACCAAATCGGCCCGCTACGCCCCCTAGCCCTTCATGCCGCCGGCGGTCATGCCGGCGACGATCTGGCGCTGGACGAAGACCGTCAGCAGCAGCACCGGGAGGGTGACGATCAGCGCCGCCGCCGCCAGCTTACCCCAGGCGAGCTGCTCGAAGGTGAGGACGTTGAAGATCGCCACCGGCAGCGTCCGCGTCTCGGGGCCGGCGAGGACGACGGCGAAGATGAAGTTGTTCCAGGAGAAGATGAAGGAGAGGATCGCGGCGACGACCATCCCCGGCCGGGCCAACGGCAGCGCAACGTCGCGGAAGGCCGACCAGATGCCGGCGCCGTCGACCAGCGCCGCCTCCTCCAGCTCGGGGTGGAGGTCCTCGAAGAAGCCCATCATCACCCAGATCGTGATCGGCAGCCCGATCACCAGGTGGGTGATGATCAAGGCCCAGAGGGTGTTGTTGAGGCCGACGCGGCTGAAGAGGATGTACCAGGGGATCAGGTAGCTCAGCCCCGGCGTCATCCGGGAGATGAGGACGAAGAAGGCCAACCCGTGGGCGCGCGCCTTGGCGATGCCATAGCCGGCCGGCACCCCGAGCAGCAGCGAGAGCCCGGTCGCGGCGAGGGCGACCGTCAGGCTGTTGACGGCGTAGCGGCCGAAGGGGCTGCCGGCGAAGACCTCGCGGAAGTTGTCGAGCGAGGGGTGGGTGGGGATGAAGACCGGCGGGTAGGCGGTGTTCTCGACGTCCGGTTTGAGCGAGAGCGAGAGCATCCAGAGGAAGACGAAGACGGCCGGCGTCAGGAGCACGACCAAGCCGACCCAGAACCCGAGACGGCGGCTCGCCCGCTGGAGCCGGAGCGCGCCGGGGCTGGTCGCGCGCCGGGGCAGGGCGGCGGCGGCTACGACCATTTCGCCCGCTGCCGGACGAAGAGGAGGGCCAGGGAGCAGGCGACGATGATCGCGAAGAAGACGACGACCACCGCCGAGGCGTGGCCGAGACGGAAGAAGGAGAACGCTTGCAGGTAGAGATAGATGTTGATCGTCTCCGAGGCGGTCCCCGGCCCGCCCTGGGTGATGGCGAAGATGGTGTCGAACGCCTTGAGGGCGTCGATCGCCCGGAGGACGACGGCGACCATGATGAACGGCAGCGTCAGCGGCAGCGTGATGTCGCGGAAGAGGCGCCAGGGGCCGGCGCCGTCGATCACCGCCGACTCCAGCGGCTCGGTCGGCATCGCGGCCAACCCGCCGAGGACGACCAGCATGACGAGGGGGGTCCACTGCCAGGTCTCGACTAGGACCAGCGACGGGATGACGGTATCGGGGGAGTAGACCCAGAGCGAGGGGGGCAAGCCGACCTGGGTCAGCAGGTAGTTCAGCACCCCGAGCTGGGGGTGGAACATCATCGTCCAGACGAGGGCGATGGCGACCGGGGTCGCCATCATCGGCAGGATGAAGACGCCCCGGAAGAAGCCGCGCAGCGGGAAATCCTGGTGGAACCAGACGGCCGCGACGGTACCCAGCACCACCGGCAGGGCGACGGCGAGCAGGGTGTAGACGAGGGTCCGCCCGACCGCCTCTAGGAAACGGGCGTCGCCGGCCAGCTCGGCGTAGTTGTCGAGCCCGACCCAGGTCCGGGGGGAGGCGACCTGCCAATCGTGCAGGCTCATGAAGACGGTGTAGAGCCACGGGAAGATGATCACCGCGACGATGACCACCAGCGCCGGCAGCACGAACCGGAGGTACTTCTCCCGCCGTCGGTACGAAGGGCGGGCACGGGGCGCGGCGGGGGCTCGCTCCCCCACCGCGCCGGTGACGGTCGCGCTCACGGCGCTGGCTCCTGCCGGGGTACGGACGGGCGGCCGAACCGCCGCGAGGGCGGCTAGTCCCGCTCCTAGCCTTCCTGGCTCTGCTCCAGGATCGGCTGGAACTGCTCGGTCGCGCGCTCGAGCTCCTCGCGCGGATCGCTGCCGGTGATCATGTTGGTCAGCGCGATGCCGAAGATGTCCCGGAACTCGGTGACCGGCACGATCTGGGGCAAGCTCGGGAGGCCGATCTCACCGGAGGCGATCAGGGTGTCGACCCATTCTTGGGGCACGGTCAAGGCCGCCAGCGCCTCGGGGTCGGTGTAGGCGGAGGCGCGGGCCGGGGCGCCGGCGCCCGACGCCAGGATGCGGGCCTGGTTCTGCTTCGAGGTCGCCCACTGGAGGTAGAGGTAGGCCGGACCCTGCTTCTCGCTGGCGGAGGAGATGCCGAGCCCGTCGCCGAAGGTGCCCGAGTGGCGGGCGACCGGTCCGGCCGGCTGGAGCCCGTAGCCGACCTTGCCGACGACCCGCGAGGCGGCGGGGTCCTCGAGGGGAGTCGCGAATCCGATCCCGTCGAACCACATCGCCGCGGTGCCTTGGCTGAAGGCGGTCTGGCACTCGTTCCAGTTGAAGCCGGTGACGCCCGGCGGCGCGTAGTTGGCCATCAGCTCCTGGTAGAGCTCGGCGGCGGCGATCGCGCCGTCTTCGGTCGTCTGCAGTTGGCCTTGATCGTCGACCGCCGGGACTTCCCACCCCTGCATGAAGCTCGTCCAGACCGGGGTGTTGGCGTTCTTGAGGCCGCGGGCGACGAAGCCGAACTGGTTGTTGGCGGTGTCGGTCAGGGCCTCGGCCGCGGCGACGGTCTCCTCGAAGGTCTCGGGGAAGGCGACTCCCTGCTGCTCGAAGAGCTCCTGGTTCCAGTAGAGGATCCAATAGTCGATGTTGAAGGGGAGGGTGTCGAAACGGCCGTCCGTCTGGGTCGCGAAGTTGATAGCGGCCGGGGAGAAATCCTCCAGGTCGAAGTCGGGCACCGTCGCCGCCGGGTCGTCGAGCAACGACCGGAGGTCGAGCAGGAACCCGCCCCGGCCGAACAACTGCTTCTGGACGTGCCAGGAGATGGCGGTGACGTCGAAGCTGGGGTTGCCGGAGGTGAACTCGATCACCTGCTTCTGGCGCTGCTGCTGCTCGGGGACGACGTCGGAGTTGACCGTGATCCCGGTCAGCTCCTCGAACTCGGGCTGGAACTCGACCAGGAGCTCGCTGCGGGGGCTGAGGGCGAGCAGGACGTTGATCGACTCGCCGTCGTAGCGGCGCCAGTCGAACTCCGCCTGGGCGCGCCGGGCCTGGGCCGGGGTGAGACGACCGAGGGCGCCGGCGCCGAGCGCGGCGGCACCGACGCCGGCTTGCAGCACGCGTCGTCGGGAGTGTCGTTGGTGGCGATGGTCGACCATCGGTGTCCTCCTCTGCGAGCACGGCTCCACGTCATCTCGGGCGGGGTGCCGAGCCGGCGGCGTCGCCGTCGGGAGCGAACACGGGGGAATCGGGACGCACGAACGTCGTTTGGCGCCTCCTGCGGCGTAGCCTATCGGCGGCCGAGTGGCCTGTCAAACGGGGTTCGACTACGAGTGTGTGCAAGGAATGGCTATGGGTGAGGTGATAACCTCCTGGCCTTGAACGTGAC
>JBBSNJ010000341.1:0-4619 GCA_038232775.1 Thermomicrobiales bacterium | reverse complement strand
GAGGATGCTAGATGACCGCCACCGCCGCTCCCAGCACCGAGACCACCACCACCTGGGCGATCGACCCAGCCCACTCCCTGGTCGAGTTCGCCGTCAAGCACATGATGTTCACCACCGTCAAAGGCCGGTTCACGGGGGTCAGCGGCCAGATCGTGACCGAGGGGGAGAGCCCCGCCCTCGGCACCGTCGAGGCCGAGATCGACGCCGCCAGCATCGACAGCCGCGACGAGAAGCGGGACGGCCACCTCCGCTCGGCCGACTTCCTCGACGCCGAAACCCACCCCTCCCTCAGCTTCGTCGGCAGCCGGGTCGAGCCCCTCGCTGGCGATCGCTTCCGGGTGATCGGCGACCTCACCATCCGCGACACCACGCGCGAGGTCACCTTCGATGCCACCTTCAACGGCCGCGGCACCAACCCGTGGGGGCAGGAGGTCGCCGGCTACTCGGCCGAGACGACGATCGACCGCGGGGACTACGGTCTGACGTTCAACGCGCCGCTCGCCGGCGGCGGCGTCCTCGTCGGCCAAGAGGTCAGGATCTCGATCGAGATCCAGGCCGCGAAGCACGCCTAGAAGTCGGCCGACCCTGTTCCGCTCGAGAGGGGCGAAGCCGGCGTCGATCGGTTGGCCGCCGGGGAACGACTCGGGCGGCGCCCCGGCCGCGGCACGGAACGGCGGTTCGGCCGCGACGGCTCACGAGCTTGGCTCGGTTGCTCCCCAGGCGGCGAGCCGACCGGCGGACGAGGATGGACGCACCGCGCCGCCGCCACTTGCCACTTGTTCCGTTCCGTTCCGCGCCCCCGGATTCCGTATCATGCATCTGGACAAGGAGCCCATGTCCGATCCCACGAACCCCGTCCGCATCCTCGCCGTCGCCGGCAGCCTCCGCTGCGACTCGCTCAATCGTCGCCTCATCGAAGCGGCGGCGGCCGTCGCTCCCGCCGGGATCGTCGTCACCCTCGGTGATCTGCGGCCGATTCCCTTCTACGACGGCGACGTCGAGGCCGCGGGGGATCCGCCGGCCGTCGCCGCCTTCAAACAGACGATCCGGGACGCCGATGCCCTCTTGCTCGCCACCCCGGAGTACAACGGCGCCGTCCCCGGCGTCCTCCAAAACGCGATCGACTGGGCCTCCCGCCCCCGCGGCCAGGCGGCCCTGACCGACAAGCCGGTAGCCGTCCTCGGCGCCTCTCCCGGTCCGGGCGGCACCGCCCGCGCCCAGCGCGGCCTCCGCCAGACGCTCGCCAACGCCGGCGCCCTCGTCCTGCCCGAGCCCGAGTTCCTGATCGCGCGGGCTGGCGACCACTTCGCCGGCGACGGGCGCCTGAGCAGCGAAGGCGTCGCCGGCGACCTGCGGACCCTCCTCCAGGCGCTGTGCACCTGGTCGAGGCTCCAGCAGGCCGCCGAAGAGCGGGCGGCATGAACCGATCTCATACGAACTTCGGGTCATGACTTCGGTTACCCGCAGAAATGCCCTCACCCCCAACCCCTCTCCCGTGCGCGGGAGAGGGGAGCTTGTCCGGCATCCAAGAGCGGAACGGACCCACCGAAGGTCGTCTCAGCGTCGACGACCTCCTGGTGACAGCTCCCGGTCCGGCGGTGAAAGTCGGACGGCTCAGCACAGCGGCCGCCTACCGAGCCCGGCCGCCTCGTGTCGCTCTCGAGCAGGGGACAGGCTCCCCCCGTCCGTCGCGGCGGGGACGGGGTCGGGGCTGAAGGCCGCTCTGGGGCCGGCGGCCACGACCGCCCCGCTTCCGCGTCGGGCCCGGATCAGCCGCGGTCGCTCGGCGGAAAGCGGGAAGCCGCACGATCCGTTATTCCCGCGGCGCGGCCGTCCCCGCCCCTTCGACCAGGCGATCGAGCAGCGCCCGCACGGCCTCCAGCTCGTCCCGGTTCACGGTGTGTCCCATCCCTGGATAGAGCCGGAGGTCGACGGCCCCACCGAGCCGGCGCAGCTCCTCGGCGGCGTCGCGGACCCGCAACTCGGGGATGTGCTGGTCGGCGTCGCCGCAGCCAAGCAAGACCGGCGTTCCCGCCAGCGACCCAGGGACATCCCGGATGGTCCCCGCCGGCCCGATCAGGCCGCCGCTGAGGGCGACCAAGCCGCCGTAGCGTCGGGGATGGCGGGCCGCATACTCCAGGACGAGGCAGGCGCCCTGGGAGAAGCCGAGCAGCACGGTCCGCTCGGGCGGCACGCCCGCTGCCGCCGCTCCGTCCACCAGCCCGCCGATCACCCGCAGTGCCGACGAAAGCTCGGGCTCGTTCCGCGCCTGCGGCTCCATGAACCGGTGCGGGTACCAGGTCTGGCCGGCGGCCCGCGGCGCGACGTAGGCGAGTTCCGGGTGCCCCAGCTCACGCGCCAGTCGCAGGATCTCGTCCGGCGTGGCGCCCCGACCGTGGACCATGACGACCGCCGCCGGCGCCGCCGCCAGAGGTGCACCTTCGGTCGCGACCGCGAGCCCGTGGTGCGGATCGGCACCGGCGGATTCCGACGCCCCCCGACCCGCCCGAGCGCTCCGCCCTAGCCGCTGATGGTAGCATCCCGGCCGGGTCTGGCTTCGACCCGGCACTGACCGCCCATGGCCGGCGACGGGCGATCCGCCTCCGAGAAGGAGAACCCTCGTGCAGTTGACTGGACTCCACCACCTCACCGCCGTCACCGGCGACGCTCCCGCCAACCTCGCCTTCTACACCGACCTCCTCGGTCTGCGCCTGGTCAAGAAGACGGTCAACCAGGACGACGTCTCCGCCTACCACCTCTTCTACGCCGATGGCGACGGCTCCGCCGGCTCCGAAGTGACCTTCTTCGACTGGCCCTGGGCAAGCCCGAACCGCCTGGGCGCCGGCGCGATCGCCGAGACGTCGCTCCGCGTCGACGGCGCCGACGCCCTGACGTGGTGGGCCGACCGCTTCGCCGCCCGCGGCGTTTCCCACGGCCCGCGCGAAGAGCGTGCCGGTCGCCCCTCCCTCCCCTTCGCCGACCCGGAAGGCCAGCGGCTGCGCTTGGTCGACGACGGCGGCGCCCCGGGGGGCGCTCCCTGGTCGGGCAGCCCTGTCCCGCCCCAGTTCCAGATCAAGGCCCTGCACGCCGTCGCCCTCGACCTGGCCGCCCTCGACCCGACCGCCGTCGTCCTGACGGAGGTCCTCGGCTTCCGCCCGGACGGGGAGCACCCCGTCCCGGACGGCGGCCGCCTCGCGGTCTTCGCCACCGGCGCCGGTGGGCCGGGGGCCGAGCTGCACCTGATCGTCCGCCCCGGCGCCGCCGGCAGGGTCGGCGTCGGTGGGGTCCACCACGTCGCCTTCCGCACCCCAGACGACGCCGAGCACCGGGCCTGGGGGGAGCGGCTCGCCGCCGCCGGTCTCGGCGTCACCCCCCAGATCGACCGCTACTACTTCCGCTCCCTCTACTTCCGCGAACCGGGCGGCGTCCTCTTCGAGATCGCCACGGACGGGCCGGGCTTCGCCACCGACGAAGACCCGGACCACCTCGGCGAAGGATTGGCGCTGCCCCCCTTCCTCGAACCTCGCCGGGCCGAGATCCAGGCCGGACTGCGCCCGCTGCCGCCGGTCAGGACGACCAGGCCCTAGCACCTCCGCGACGCATTGTGCGAGGATCGGGTGTGCGGGAGTCGTCGGGTCGAACGCCGCTCCGACCCCCGCTGCCGACGCCGCCGTGCCGCCGCTGCCCCCCTCGCGGAAGCAGGAGGAGTGAGCCGTGACCGAAACCCCCAACTTGGCTGACCGGAACCCCATCCTGTTCGGCACCTTTTACCCGGAGGATTTCGTCGTCGCCGTCGTCGACGACCGGGCGCAGGCCGAGGCGGCAATCTCCGCCGTGGGGGAGGCGGGCGTCCCCCAGGAGGACGTCATACTGCGATCGGGCGAAGCGGTGCTGGCCAACCACCGGGCCTTCCCGGAGCAGCGCAACGTCCTCCAGCGGATGGGGTCGCTGATCCCCTCGGAGGCAGCGGATGCGTTGCAGGAGTACCTGGCAGAAGCCGAGCAGGACCGCACCTTCGTCGCCGCCCACGCCCCGGAGCGGGACCAACGGGACCGCGTCGTGGAGATTCTGCGCCGGCATAGCGGGCACGCCATCCGCTACTACGGCTCACGGACGAGCACCAACCTCGGCTGAGCCGCCGCGGCACCGGTGATGAAGAGCGGCACCGCTCGCCCCCCATCGAGCACGACGGACAAATCCATGCCTGAGACCGCGGCCAGCACCGGCGCCACCCCGAACACCGAGCGTCCGATCCACCCGGAGACGAGGATCGGCCACGTCCACTTGAAGGTCGCCGACCTGGAGCGGAGCATCGCCTTCTACCGGGACGGCTTCGGCTTCGAGCTCCAGCAGCGCTACGGCGACCAGGCCGCCTTTCTGTCGGCCGGCGGCTACCACCACCACCTCGGCCTGAACACCGGGGAGAGCGGCGGCGGCGGGCCGCCGCCGGTCGGCGCGACCGGGCTCTACCACTTCGCGATCCTCTACCCGAACCGGATCGAGCTCGCCCGCGCCCTCCGCCGCCTGCTCGACCACGGGATCGGCCTCGACGGCGCCAGCGACCACGGCGTCAGCGAAGCGCTCTACCTCCACGATCCGGACGGCAACGGGATCGAGCT
>JBBSNJ010000340.1:0-4620 GCA_038232775.1 Thermomicrobiales bacterium | reverse complement strand
GCCGGAGAGGCCGAACAGGTTCATCGCGGCGGCGGCGACTTGGGCGCCGGAGGTCAAGTCCTCGCCGGTCGCCGCCGACAGGTCGAGCGCGGCCTGGGTCGCCCCGCCCAGCAGGTCTTCGGTCGAAACGCCGGCTTTGCCCAGCGCCTCCTGGACCCCCGCCACCTCGCCGGCCGAGAACTTCGTCGCGGCGCCGGCGTCGAGCGCCTGCTGTTCGAGCTCGCCGAGGACGCTGGGGTCGACGCCGCCGAGCGCGGCCGACACGGCGTCCATCTGGAACTCGAAGTCGGCGGCGGACTTGATCGCGCCGACGAACGGCGCGGCCATCGCGACGCCGGCGACCGCGGCCCGCTTGCCGACGTCGCTCATCGCCGCGCCGGCGCTTTCCAGACCGCGCAGCGCCGACTGCGCCTGATCGACGCCGGCGCCGTCGAAGCCGATCTTAATCTCGCCGTAGGCCGACCCAATGTCCAGGACGTCGCCTCTCGCCCACCCGCGACCGGTGGGGATGGGGGCGCCGGTCCGCTGGGGACGCCGGCCCGCTGCCTACTCCGCCGACTCTGCCTCGTACTCGTTCCAGCGACCGCAGCCCCGGCACCGCAGCCGCACCAATCGGTAGGGCGCCGCCGCCTCCCCGATCACCTTGCCGCAGCCCCGGCACCGCAGCGGCCTCAGTCCTCGCCCAGGAAGTCCCACGCCCCCGGCTCGTCCGGGATCGGTGGCAGGGCCGTCCCCGGTATCAGGAGCGCCGGGTCGTCGTCCGCCCCGCGCTCCAACCCGAGCAGGTCGCCCAGGTCGTGGACCGGCACCTGCGTCCAGACCCGGCCCCGCCCCGGTTCCGGCAGCGCCTTGACCCGCTCCGGTTTCGTCGCCCGCAACTTGGCCTCGACCCACTCGCCGAACGTCAGGACGGCCTGGTCGAGGTCCCACGCCGCCGGCCCGGAGAGGGGGCCGAACCGGACCGACGGCGGGGAGCCGGCCCGCATCAGGCGGTAGGCCGCCCACAGCGCCGACCTATCCCCGAGGAATCGGGCGAAACTGGCGCGCCGCCGCCTCGTCGTTGCCGTTGCAGGCCTCGAAGAATCGCTGCCGGTCGCGGAGGTGGATCGCCGACATCGGCCAGACTCCCCGCTCCGGGTCGGCGTCCTCGTCCCGCTCGACCAACCTTGGCTCGATGAACCCGAGCAGGCAGTAGAGGTTGTTCCGGTCCTCGGTGTCGGCGAGGTTGCGCATCGCCCGTTCGAGCGTCATCCGCCGGTCCTGCTGCACCGCCCGGTTGATCTTGTCGAAGAACTGGACGACGCGGTCCTGCATCGCCGTCGGCAGGTCGCCGATCTGGGCGCGCTCGGAGAGGTTCAAGCGCTTGGCCTGAATATCGAACGCTTCCTCGGCGGTGAAGACGAGACTGAACAGCCGGGGAGCGGAGTCGTTCTCCCGCGCCGCGACAACCTTCTGGTAGTCGGGCAGCGCAAACGGCCCCGCCGCCGCCGGCAGGGCGTCGAGGGGCGGTTCGGTCGGTCCCGAGCCGGCGGCGGGGAGGGTGACGATCCGGGGATCGGTCGCGTCGGTGTCCATGGAGTCTTCGCTCCTCGCGCTGCTCGCGCCGTGAGTCGGGCGAGGGCACGCCCCCCCGACGGGGCGCGCCCGTCGGGGTTAGGAGATGGCGACGCTGGTCTCGAATTGTTCGTAGCTGTACAAAAGATCGCCGGCGCCGGGGATCGCCTTGGCGGTGATCTCGGCCGTCGCGAACTCGTTGTCGGCCATCGAGTAGGAGGGTCCGCCCTGCCACTGGCAGCGCGGCAGCACGAGGCGGAACGCCCCGCCGTCGGCGGTACGGCTCGCCGTCTGCGCCTTGATCTGGTAGTCGGCGACCACGTCGGTCGTCTTGCGCTGGAGGGTGCGGACCTGGTTCGGCGCCACCCCGGAGACGGTGACCACCCCACCAGCGAGGGCGGCGAGCGCGTCCAGGTTGAGCTGGCCGACCTCGATCGTGGTGTCGATGGAGTTGAACGAGGCCGTGGTGGCAATAATCTTGTCGTCGCCTCGGTGCTCCTCGGTCTCGACCGACGCCTCCATCTCGACCCGCCGGATGCCCGGCACGTCCTTCATCGTCCCCGGCACACCGCCGGCATAGGGGTACACTTTTGCGTCCTGAATAGAGGCGGGAATCTCTCCGTGGGTAGCGATAGCCATCGTGTTTTGTGCCTTCCTCACCGCACCGGAATCTCGCCGGTCGGCAAAAGAGGCACGCGCTAGGGGACGCGCTCGCCTGCGTTCGGTGGGGTGGGCCGGCCCAAGAGCTCCTCGGGCGCCCGCGTCGGGACGTACCGGGTGACGAACGCGCCGGTCTCGCCGGCGGGGTCGATGTCCCAGCAGTGGACGGCGACGAAGCCGTCGCGCGGCGGGCAGCAGCGGCGGTTGCGGCACCGCCTCCGGAACACGACGGCCCTGTCCGCCCCGTCGTACTCCACGACCCCGGCCAGATCGAGGCAGCGCAGCGCCACCTCCCGCCGACCGGTCTCCTCGGGGTGCGCCACGCCCCCGCCGCCCGCGACCGTCACCACCGCGCCACCGCGATCACCGGCGGCGCGACCGCCTCGAACTCGGCCAGGAACTCCTGCCACTCCCGTTTCGTCAGCCACGGCCGGGGCGCTTCGGGCGCCTCCGTCATGTCGCGGAACATCCAGCGGTCGCGCGGCACCCGCCGCAGCCGCTCCCAGTCCTCGGCCGCGACCCATAGGTCGAAGGTCTGTGGCCCCCACCGGTAGTGGCGCGACATCCCGTCGTTCGGCCCCAGGTCGAGGATGGACTTGCCCGGCCAGACGTTGATCCGGGCGTCTTCCAGCCTCCGGAACCGCGCCACCGCCCACACCGGCACCCGCCCGTCCATCAGGCCGCGCAGCACGTTGCCGTCCGAAAACGCGGACGGGTGTCCGGTCCACCTGATTAGGTATTCACCACGATGCACCTCCGCTTTGGGCAGGATGATTGCGCTCATGGCCGAATCATCCCTTGGTTGTGGTACAATTGGGGCACAAAAAGTGCCAGGCGCTGCGTCAACAGCCCTGGCGCGACACGCCCCGACCTAGCCGGGAGGTCAATGACGTGCCCCACCAGTCTAACCGGGTGTCCCGAACGTGCCGCCAGTGCGGCGCGGCCTTCGACGTGAAGCCATCGAGGCTGCGCTACGGCGGAGCGCTTTGGTGCTCCCGCGCCTGCTACTACCGTTCTCGCACCTGGGTTCGGGCCAAGACGCCGAACGAGGCCGCCGACGTGTTCTGGTCCCGCGTCGCCAAGAGCGATGCCCCCGATGCATGCTGGCCCTGGCTGGGACGCCCCAACACCGAGGGGTACGGCCGGATGATGGTGAACGGCGAGCGCCAACTGGCACATCGCATCGCGTACCAACTTGCCAACGGGCCGATTCCCGACGGACTCCTCGTCTGCCACTCGTGCGACAATCCGCCGTGCTGCAACCCGGCCCATCTTTGGGTGGGAACCGATGGCGACAACTCGGAAGACAAGGCCGCCAAGGGGCGGGCGCAACGCCTCCACGGGACGCTGACCGGGACCGCGAAGCTGACCGACGAGCACGTGCTGGCCATTAGAGAGCGACGCCAGCGAGAAGGCACGGCATACCGAACACTCGCCGCCGACTTCGGCGTCAGTGCGTGCTGCGTCCGGCATATCGTGCTGCGCAAGACGTGGCGCCATATCTAATCCTTGTGCCACCTGATGAGACGGTCTCCGCCGGACGCGGCCATGAGGGGGATCACCGCCGCTTAGCCCTGCGCCGGCGGGGCCGGGGTCGGCTCGGCCACCCCCGCCTGCTTGCGCAGCCGCTCGACCCGCGCCTCGTACTCGCCGGCCCGCTTCCGCTCGTCGTCGTAGCGGTCGCCGAGCGCCCGCTCATCGGCGGTTGCGAACCGGTGGTGGGCGTCCACCGTCGTGTTGTCGAACACCACCCCGTCCAGCCCCTTGGGCGTCGGCAACCCGGCGTCCTGGGCCGCCACGTAGTCCGCCGCCTGCTGCTCCGTCAACCGCTTCCCGTCGGTGTTCGCCATGGCCGTTGAACCTCCGTTCCGTTGATTAGCTCGCCGCCAGGACGCGCCGCGCGCCGCTGGCCCGGACCCGCACCTCGCTCCGGATGTTGCCGGGGTAGGTCGGGTCGTCCCGCACCGCCGCCCGTCGCGGCGGCACCTCGACCGCCGGTCGGTCGCCCGAGGGGAGCTCCGGCTCCCACCCGTGCAGCCGCGCCTTGATCGCCCGATAAGCCGCCTCGATCGCGTCCCGCCCGTTGCGGTGCGCCTCGGCGAACAGGTAGAGCACCGGATAGGCGTCCCACAACTCCCACGACCGGTTCGGGCGGGGGTCGGGGTGCAGCTCCTCACCGGCGTCGAGGACCACCACGGCCCGCCGCATCCGGCCGACCGCGTCGAAGGCGTCCGGGCTGCTGCCGGGACCAGGCCCCTTGACCAGCCACCGGTCCGCGACCAGAAACCCCAGGCCCGCCGGCAGCGGATCGACCAGCGCCGGGTCCGTGCGGAGTCGGTCGTAGATCGCCGTCTGCACCTCGCCCATCGCTACCCCCCGCCGACCAGCGCCCGAAGCGCCGCCATC
>JBBSNJ010000339.1:0-4621 GCA_038232775.1 Thermomicrobiales bacterium | reverse complement strand
TGGCGGCCGTCTCCCTCCTCTGTGCGGTGGGGGTGGTCGTTTCCAACAATCCGGTCCACGCCGGCGGCTTCTTGATCCTGACCTTCTTCAACGTCGCCGCGATCTTCGTCATGCTCGGGGCAGAGTTCCTGGCCGCCGTCCAAGTGATCGTCTACGCCGGGGCGATCTTGGTCCTGGTCCTCTTCGTCCTGATGCTGGTCGACCCCGACGACCTGCCTGAGTTCCACACCGGGCGGCCGGTGCAGCGGGCGGTTGGCCTGCTGCTGGGGCTCGTCCTCTTCCTCCAGGTCGGGGTCGCGATCGCGACCCGGACCGTGGTCGGCCAGCGGGGGAACGCCGACGCGGCCACGGTCGCCGCGATCGGGAACACCGAGGCGGTCGGGGGGTTGCTCTATACACGCTACCTGCTCGCGTTCGAGGTGATCTCGCTGGTGCTCCTGGTCGGCATCGTCGGCGCCATCGTGCTCGCCCTGCCCGAGCGGCTCGGAGAGCGGATCGGCCAGCGGAGCGGCACAATCTCGCTCGGCCATCCGCGCGGCAGCCGGGCCGAGCTTCCGGCCGGCGACCTGACCGACGAAACCCCGGTCCCGACCGCCCCCGGCGGCGAGCCGCTGGTCGCCGCGGTCGGTGGTCGGCGCGAAGACCCGGCCGCGCTGGAGGCAACCCGTGACCTGATCATGGTCCGCGACCCCGACGCCTACACGGCGGTCGGCGGCCGAGCCACCGGCCCCGCACCCCGCCGCGACGGCCGCCCGCCCACGCGATAGCCACCGCGCGCTCATTCCTGACCGGCGTCAACTGGCAACCGGCTACTGGCAACTGGCAACTCCGGAGCACCCATGGGCGAGATCGGCGTCAACCACTTCCTCTTCCTGAGCGCGGCGCTCTTCATCATCGGGATGATGGGGGTGCTGATCCGGCGCAACCTGCTGATCATCTTCATGTGCGTCGAGCTGATGATCAACGCCGTCAACCTCTCGTTCGTCGCCTTCGCCCGCGAGAGCGCCACGCTCGACGGGCAGGGGTTCGCGCTCTTCACGATCGCCGTCGCCGCCGCCGAGGCCGCGGTCGGGCTGGCGATCATCATGGCCCTCTCCCGCCGCGGCGCCTCGGTCGACGTCGACGAGATCCGCTCGCTGCGCGACTGATACGGAATCCGGTCGATCCGTGCCATGCTCGTATGATGGATGCTCGCCCCGGTCCCGCGCGGGACCGGGGCGAGGCTGCCGGGGATGAGGGAGATTGTTCACAGAGCGGACGCCGTCTCCCAAATGGTTGGAGACGGCCGAACGGCCTGACTCGCCGGCGACGACAGAGTTGAACGTCTCAGGAGTCGAGGAGGAGCGCACGTGAAGATCACCTCGGTCGACGCCGCCGTCTGGGGGAGCCGCTACCCCGGCGAGGTGAGCCCGGCCTGGGCGACGGGGGTGGTCTACCGCGAGGCGCGGACGACGGTCTTCCGGATCGAGACTGATCAGGGGCTGACCGGGATCGGCACCGGGCAGGCGGACCCCGCCTACGTCCGGGACGTCGTCGCCCCGCGCCTGGTCGGCCAGGACCCGTTCGCGGTCGAGCGGCACACCGAGACGCTCCGCAACCTCGGCGGGCCGTGGCTGCGGCACCCCATCGCCTGGGGGGTCGAGGTCGCGCTCTGGGATCTCGTCGGCAAGGCCGCGGGTTTGCCGCTGTACAAGCTCTGGGGGGGCTACACGGACCGCGTCCGCGCCTACGCCAGCTGCATGGAGCTGCGCTCGCCCGAGCAGCGGGCCGAGGACGCGCTCCGCTACCTCGACCAGGGCTACCGCGCGATCAAGCTGCGGATCCACGCCTGGACGATGGCGGAAGACGTCGCCCAGGTCGAGGCCGTGCGGCGGGCGGTCGGCGACAGGATGGCGATCATGGTCGACGCCAACCAGGCCCAGACCCCGGGGACGCCCCGCAACGCGGACGGCCCGGTCTGGAGCGCCAAGCGCGCCCTCGCCACCTGCCGCGAGCTCGAGCCGCTCGACGTCGTCTGGCTGGAGGAGCCGCTGCCGCGCTACGACTTCGCGCACCTCGGGCAGTTGGCGGCGGCGACCACGGTGCCGATCGCCGGCGGCGAGAACAACGTCGGCCTGCACGAGTTCCGCTGGCTGATCGAGCAGGACTGCTACGACGTGATTCAGGCCGACGTCGTCTGCTCCGAGGGGCTGGCCCAGCTGAAGAAGGTGGCGGGCTACGCCGAGATGCACCACAAGCCATTCGTGCCGCACCACGGCGGCAGCGGGGTCGGCATCGCCGCCCACCTCCAGCTGAGCGCCTCCTGCCCCAACTCGCCGTGGGTCGAACTGCTCCAGGAGCCGCCGGCGATCACGACCGCCGACTTCCAGGGGCTGATCGCCGAGCCGTTCCTGCCGGACGCCGACGGCGACGTGCCGCTGCCCGACAAGCCGGGGCTCGGGATCGAGCTCGGCGACCGCTGGCAACGCCTCGCCTGAAGCTGTGCCAGGCGAGCGGGCGCGGCATCACGGAAGGCCGAGTTCTATCGTCCGGTCGCCCGGTCCCGGTCCCGGTCCCGGTCTCGGTCCCGGCCCCGGCCACGCCGCGCTCGCTTCGTTCAAACGTTCCCGCTTGATCCCCGGCGTGGAGCGAAAGGGTGCCGAGGGGGGAGCGGGTGGAAGCGGGGGTATCGCGCTCGCTACCCGGTGGCGGCCCTCTCCTTCGATCCTTGCTCCGCTGAACAGGTTGGTGGACGGGGCGAGGAGCCTTCGCACCATAGGACGGGGCTGAGCCTGTCCTGGGCGCGAAGGGGATCCGCATTCGTGTGGAAACAGTGGAGGGTGGAACGGAATGGGGGAACGGGCCTAAGCGATGGCTCGGTCGAAGACGCGGTCGACCGCGCTGATCGCGTCGTCGGCGTTCTGGCCGAGGAAGACGCCCTCGACGCCACGGTGGAGTTCCGGGCGATCGATGAAGACGAGGCCGCCGAAGCCGATGGCGGGGGGCAAGGGGTTGGGTTCGTCGTGGATCCGACAGCGAGCCCTGATCTCGTGGCTGGCGGCGGCGAGGTGAGCCGCCGCCTCGGCGGTCGACGCCGAGAGGAGGATGAGGGGAGGGCGGAGGCGCTGGGTGAGGTCGATCAAGTCATCGAGGGGGAGGTTCGGACCCAGGTAGAGGATGCGGTAGCCGTGGCGGGAGAGGAAGAGGCAGGTGAGGAGGAGGCCGACTTCATGGAGCTCGCCTTCGAGGCAGGCGGCGATGATCGGGCCTCGCCCGTGCTCCGGCTGGGAGAGATTGAAGAGCGCACCGAGTTTGTGGATGACGAAGGCGGAGGCGAAGTGCTCGACGCTGATCCCGATCTCGCCCGCTGCCCAGCGGCGGCCGATCTCGTAGAGAGCGGGCTGCAGGACGTGGAGGCAGACGTCCTCGATGCCGACCAAGGCCAGTGCTTCTTCGACGGCGCGGGAGGCGCCGATCGCGTCGTAGTCGATCAGGGCCTTGATCACGTCGTCTTGGAAGCGGCCGAGCCGCGGGTCGTCCTGGCGCTCTGTCGCCGGGAGCGGGGTGGCGACGGGGTCGGCCACCGGGGACGCCGGCTCGGCCGGATCGTCCCGGAGGGAGCGGAAGAGGTGGACGGCCTGGCTGATCGTGACCCCGACGCGGGTCTGGTCCCGGAGCCAGGAGATGGTCGCCGCGTCGCGCTCGGAATAGAGGCGCTGGTTCCCCTCGGTCCGCGCCGGAGCGGGCAGCCCGTACCGCCGCTCCCAAGCTCGGAAGGTGTCGGCGGGGACGCCTGTCCGCTGCACAATCGCCCGCGTGTTATATACTGGCTCGGTCCGCAGCCGATCAAAGAGTGCCACTAGGTTCCTCCCCGAACTCGCCCGAACTATACGCGGGTGCACAGCGTGCGTCAGTGAGTTGCACAACGCTTGTCAACCGGGGACGGCCTGGGCCGGACGGAGTGGTCACGAGCGGCGGGGCGAGCCGCGGCGGCGCGCTGCGCCTAGGCAGAGGCCTGCGCGCGGCCTTCGTCGTCTGCCTGGCCGGTTTAGTCGCGGGGTGCGGCGCCGACGACCCTGCGCGGGAATTCGCCCCGCGGCCGAACTCGACCGGCGAGGTGGTGATCGGGTCCCCCGGCTTGCCGATCGTCGTCGGATCGCCGACGGCCGCGGTCGCCGTTCCGCCAACGCTGACGGCCCGACAACTGTTGCGGCCCCGCGGCGCTCCAGCCCAGTTCTACTTCTTGTTGGGGGACTCGCTGGCGACTCTGGCGGCGGGTGCCCCATCCCCCACCGTCCTCGTGCCGTCCGTCGGCGATCGCTCCGTAGTCGACTACTCGGCGTCCCCGAGTGGAGACCGGGTCGCCGTCCTGGAGCGGCGGGGTGCCGGTGGCGGGGCGAAGGTCGATCTGGTGGTGTTTGACGGGGAGGGGAACGAGCACCGACGGATCGACGACGTCGGGGCACGGGTGCCGTCGGCGGGAGAAGGGTCGGCGCCGAGGTCGATCGACTGGGCGCCCCAGGGGGACCAACTGGTGCTGGCTTTCGGGTCCGGCGCGTTGGCGACCGTTGCAGCCGAGGGACAAGACGATCCGAAGCTGCTCGCGGTGATCGACGGGGTGACGCCGACGACGGCGCGCTGG
>JBBSNJ010000338.1:0-4624 GCA_038232775.1 Thermomicrobiales bacterium | reverse complement strand
GAAGAAGCGCCCCCCCGCCTTCGAGAAGAGGAGCCGCAGCCACTCCTTGCCGCCGGCGACGTTCTGCCCCTGGGAGGGGACGATGAACGGCTCCCCGGCGGTGGCGATGATCCCCGCGACCGGCACCTTGTCCCCCGGCAGCGACGGCGTCGGCGCCACCACCATGTCGAAGTCGTCCGGGATCGAGTCCTGCATCTCGTTCTCGAGCCAGGTGCCGCAGGGGAGGAAGGCGCCCTTCCCTTGCAGCCACTCGTTCTGCGACTGGATGTGGTCGAGCCCCTCCCACCCCTGGAGCAGGTAGCCGCGGTCGGCCAGCATCACCAGCGCCTCGAGCACCTCGGCCACCGCCGGCGCCTGCCAGGCGTCCGGCTCCAGGTTGTCGATCGCGATCGCCGCCTGCGGGTCGTGTTTGTAGAGCATCTGGTCGAAGACGAATCCGCGCATGTACTGCGGGTGGACGCCGGTCGTCACCCAGGGCGCCACGCCCGACCCCTTCAGCTCCTCCGAGAGGGCCATCATCTCGTCCCACGTCTGGGGGTACTCGTAGCCCTTCGACGCCATGAAGGTCGAGGAGTACCAGACGCCGACCACCGTCAGCGCCCAGTTGAGCAGGTACTGGGTGCCGTCGAAGACCCCCGTCGCCTGCGAGCCAGGGACCAACGTCTCGGCGAAGGTCGCCCCTTCGGTGTCGTAGGCAGGGGCGGCCAACAGGTCGGCCAGGTCGGCCAACTGCCCCTCGGCGACCAGGGCGGCGTTGTCGAGGTTGCCGGCGCCCGAGTTGTCGATCACGTCCGGCGGGTTGCCGGCGACGAAGCGGGGCTGGAGCTGCTCGCCCAGCCGCTGGATACCGGCGTAGCTGATCTCGGCGTTCGGGTAGAGCTGACCGTAGAGGTTCTGGTTGACGTTGATCGCGTACTCGTCGCCGAAGCCCCCCCTTGAAGATCACGACGTCGAGCGGCGCGGCCGGGTCGACCCCGAGCGGGTTGTCGGTCCCCTGCGCCAGCGCTCCGCGGCCCCCCGCCGCCGAGAGCGGCAGCACCAGCCCGGCGGCGACGCCGGCCCGCAGCAGATCGCGCCGCGACCACCCATTGGCGGCCGCCTCCTCGAACAACCGGGCGATACGCTCGTCGCTCATCGTTCCGTCCTCCTCGTCCGCGCCCACCGGCCAAGCTCCGTCGCCCGCCGCCGCGCTCCTCAGCGATCCCCGGCCGGCCGGTGTCCAAACCCGAAGCGCCGTCGCCCCAACCCTCGGCCGGAGGCGCATCGTCTACCACCGGCCCGAGGGGTGTCAAGCGGCGCACACGACCGCGCGACGACCCCGGCCGCCGACCTCGGGGAAACGACCGCTGCTACGGAATCCGGGTGGTCAGTTGCGTTTCCCGTGCGCGGGAGAGGGGAGCTTATCCCGCTCCCGATGGCCGGATGATTCAACCGGATTCCGTATCAGCCATCTGGGAGCGGCTCCCCCCGGCCGCCGCAGCGGGAGCAGGGATCAGGGGCGAGGGCCGGCACCGTCCTATGGAATCCGGGAAGTCCTTCGCCTTCCCGCAGCGGCAGCCGGCCCTCACCCCTGGCCCCCTCTCTCCCGGAGAGTTTGGTTGCTGGCCGCCGGAGAGGGCTTCGAGAGCGGCTACCAGAAGCGTTGTCGGCGGCGAGCTGGGTAGGGGCGCTGCTCGCTGCGCCCGTCGGCCGGAGGCCGACAACCGGCGTCACCGGTCCTCGAGCGAGTGGGGGGACAACGCTGCTGCCCGGCGCTGTAGGCCCACTCTGGCGCCGGGAAGCTGGCCGCAAACCGCGTGGTGGTGGCTACGCGCCCCGTCCTTCGGCCTCCGAGACGCTCCGGACTGGAGGGTGGAAGCCGGCGATCCGAGCCGAAAACCAAACTGTCCAGGAGAGAGCCCCTGGCCCCCCTCCCGGTGCGCGGGACCGGGGCAAGGGGGAGCGCGGTCGCGGACCGCCGGGGGAACCCCCGAGATCCACCAGGACTCCAGATGATCCCCCGGGGAGCCAGACGAGCCCCCTTGAGGGGGCTTCGTCGCTTCAGCTCGGTCCCTTTAGGGCCGGGCGACGCCGATCCGCCGAGCGCCGAAGGGGTGAGATCTATCCTCAAGGAACCGGACCCGATCGCCCGCATTCTGTATCAGTCAAACGGAGCCAGCGAGGTTCGAATCTGGCAAGCGGGACGGGCGCGCCGATCGCCGCGGACGGTTCCGTTTCCCAGGCAGCGATCCGGGCGGCGGTGGGGAGCAGCACGGGGAGCAGGAGAACCCGCGCCCCCGTGGGTGGTAGGCATCGTCGCGGGGAAGGCATCCGGAGGGGGAGATGGGAGCCCGGCACGTCGCGTAGCCCTCGGGCGCCGCTCCATGAGGAGCGGCGCCGGAGAGCGGACGCGCATCAACCCGCGGGATCGCGCCCCGTCCCCGCATCGCGGCGACGGGGCGCTCGGGTAGTGGCGCCCGGTGGGGCCGACTACTCGCCGCCGAGCCCGACGCGGACGCTCGGGTCGTTGGCCTGGATGACGACGACGCTCGGCCGCGGCGGCATCGCCCCGCCGTCCGGCCAGCGGGTCGAGGGCTCGCCGAAGTTGCTGTCCTCGCCGGGGTGCTGGATCGAGGCGAAGAGCGCCGTGCTGTTCGGGTTGAAGACGGGGCCGGAGACTTCGGCCCCGATCACGCTGCTGAAGAACTGGCGCAGGTAGCCGCGCTCCTCGCCCTCGGTCGGGACGACGAAGAGGCCGTCGTTGCCGGGCAGGTTGTTCGGCATCCCGTCGGTCGAGATCCAGAGGTTGCCGGCCACGTCGAAGGTGATGTTGTCCGGGTTGGAGATCGGGCTGACCTCCTCCGCGTCGAAGCCGGCGAACCAGGTGCCGCCGTTGGCCGGATCGCCGGCGAGGATGAACATCTCCCAGGCGAAGGTCGTCGCCGCGTGGTCGTTGCCGTCCTCGATCATCTCGATGATGTGGCCGTTCAGGTTATCCGGCCGCGGGTTGGCCTCGTCCGTCTCCTCGAGACCGCGCCGGTTGTTGTTGGTCAGGACCAGGTAGACGCGCCCGGTCACCGGGTTGGTCTCGAAGTCCTCCGGCCGGTCCATCTTGGTCGCGCCGAGCAGGTCGGCGGCGAAGCGGGTGTTGATCAGGACGTCGGCCTGGGAAGCGAACCCGTTCGCCTCCGTCAGCGGCCCCTCACCCTGGATCAGCGGCAGCCAGGCCCCCGTCCCGTCGTCGTCGTACCGGGCGACGTAGAGCGTCCCCTCGTCCAGCAGGTCGAGGTTGGCGGCGCGGTCGTTCGGATCGAAGCGGCCGGCGGTGACGAACTTGTAGGCGTACTCGAAGCGCTCGTCGTCGCCCGAGTAGATCGCCACCTGGCCGCCCGGGGCGACCGCCGAGGTGTGCCCCTCGTGCTTGTTGCGGCCGAGGGCGGTCCGCTTCTTCGGCGTCGACTGCGGGTCGTAGGGGTCGAACTCGACGCCCCAGCCGTAGCGGAACGGTTCGTTCGGCTCCTTGGTCAGGTCGAACCGGTCGTAGAACCGCTCCCACTCCCGCTCCGACGCCTCTTCCGTCAGACCGAACCGCTCGTGGCTGACCCGGACCGGGCCGTCCTCGAGCTGGCTCAGGTTGGCGAAGTACTGCTGGAAGTTCTCTTCGCCGGAGATGACCGTGCCCCAGGGGGTGACGCCGCCGGCGCAGTTGTTGAGCGTGCCGATGACGCGGACGCCGTCCGGATCGCCCGAGGTCTGCGTCAGCGCAGCGCCGACGGCCGGCCCGGTCAGCTCGGTCGGGGTGGTGGCGGTGATCCGGCGGTTGTAGGGGGAGTCGCGGACCATCGCCCACTCCCCGCCCTCGCCGCGCCGGACTTCGACGACCGAGAGGCCGTGGGCCTCCAGTTGGATGTCGACCAACTCCTTGGTCGGGTTGCTCAGGAACTCCGGCGGCGCGGCGTCGAGGTCCGTCTCCGACCCGGAGGGCTGGAAGTCCGGATTCGGCGTCAGGTAGCTGGGGAACATCAGCTCCGGGTTGGTGTACTCGTGGTTCACCACCAGCAGCCCGTTGTCCGAGGAGTCCGACCCGGCCGGCAGCGGCAGGAATCCGATCCAGTCGCAGTTGTAGCCGAACTGCTGGGCCTGGGCCCCGGCCGTCTGATTCTCGGGGTCGAACTCCGGCGCGTCGGGGAAGAGCGGCTCGCCCCACTTGAGGAACGGCACCACTGTGTGCCCGGCGGCGACGACCGGCGTTTGCCCCTCGTCGAGCAGGATCGGCTGGAAGCCGAGCTGGCCGACCGGCGTCGCCGCCGGCGTGGCGCCGGGGGTACCGACCGGGCTCGCCGCCGGGCTCGCCTCCTGGGCGGCGACCAGCCGCGGCCCAGTGACGACCAACGCCGCCGCCGCGGCGCCGCCCTTCAGCAGACCGCGGCGGTTGACCCGCCGCGCCAGCACGTCGACGAACGTCTCGCCCCGGCCGGCCCCCGAGTAGACCTTGCTCTTGTCGCCCTCGTAGTCGATCGGCTTCATCTGACTCCTCCTCGCGCGTTGCCCCGAGTCTCGCCCAACGGTCGGGCGGCGCCGCCCCGCACCCGCCCACCAACCGGACCTGCTACCCCCACGCCGCGCCGCGGGCGCCCCCCCCGCG
>JBBSNJ010000337.1:0-4651 GCA_038232775.1 Thermomicrobiales bacterium | reverse complement strand
CCTGGCGCTGACGGCCAGCCGCGGGTGGTGCTCACGATCAAGGACGACGACGGCCAGGACCTGGTCTATCCGTTCGAACCGGTCGGCGAGGAGGCGGCACCGGCGCCCTAGCCCGCTCGCCCGCGCTCGGACCGGGTTCTGGCGCCTGGATCGGGGGCGCGAAGCCGCACCGCATCGTCCCATCCGTCCGCCCGCCGCCCAAGGCGGGCGGATCGCCACCGACGCCGCGCCCAAGCCGCGGCAGGAGGAGTTCCAGTGGATTCTCGCACGCTCCGATCCCGGCAGTTCTCCCGGCGCCGCGCCCTGTCGCTGGCCGCGGGAGCCACGGTGCTGGTCGCCGCGGCCCCGAGCCGGCGGTCGGCCGCCCAGGAACCGCCCACCCCCTCCCCGGTCGCCGCCGCGCCAGCGCCGTTGCCGATGCCGAGCACCCTGGCCGCCGATGCCTCGCCCGAGTTCCGCTCGGTCGTCGAGGCGCTGGTCGCCGCCATGCGGGTGCACCAGGTTCCGGGCGCCGCCGTCGGCCTCCTCGCCGGCGACCGCGAAGAGCACGCCACCTTTGGTCTGGCCAGCCTCTCCTCCATGCGCCCGGTCACGCCGGAGACGCTCTTTCAGATCGGCTCCCTCTCCAAGACCTACACCTCCACCGCGATCTGGCGCCTGATCGATGAAGGCGCGCTAGACCTCGACGCTCCGGTACGCACCTACATTCCCGAGCTGAAGCTCACGGACGAGGCGGCCGCGGCCGAGGTCACCGTCGCCAACCTCCTCGACCACACCGCCGGATGGTACGGCGACGAGGGCTTCGACACCGGCAGCGGGGACGACGCGCTCGCGCGCTACGTCGCCGAACGGCTGCCGCAGCTCCCTCAGGTCTTCCCGGTCGGCGCCTTCTTCTCCTACAACAACGCGGCCTTCACCCTCCTCGGACGGCTGATCGAGGTGGCCACCGGCACGACCTACAACGCCGCCATGGAGCACCTGCTGCTGGGACCGCTCGGCCTGCGGGACAGCCTGCTCGACCAGGACGCGGTCCGGCAGCGCCCGTACGCGGACGGGCACGTCGCCATGCCGATCAACGGACACCCGACGCTCGCCGTGCAGACGCCGCTCTGGATTCCCCGCTCGGTCGATCCCGCCGGCGGCATCTGGGCGACGACCCGCGACGTGATCCGCTACGGCCGGTTCCATCTTGATGCGGGGACGGCCGCCGGGGTGGCGAACGTTGTCAGCCCGGAGAGCCTGGTCCAGATGCGGGAGCCGGCGATGCCCGTTCTGGGAACCCCGATGCAGATGGGCCGGGACTGGTTCGTCCAGGATGTCGAGGGGGACCGGGTCTTCTTCCACGGCGGCGACACCCTCGGCCAGCACACCGATTTCTTCGCCATCCCGGGGCATCGCTTCGCCTTGGTCGTGCTGACCAATGGCCAGGGTGGCGGGAGCGCCGTGGCCGTGGCGGCGCTGAACGCCGCGCTGACGCAGTTCCCCGCGCTGGCTCCCCTCGCCGGCCAGATCGGCATCACCCAGGCGCTGATCGTCCCCGCCGATGCGCCGACGGTGACGCTGCCGGCAGACGAACTGGACGCCTATGCCGGCCGCTACGCCGATCCCGGCCAGGTCACCACGTTCGTGGCGATGAGCGATGGCCTGGAAGGCTCCACGGAGATGATCGAACAACCGGGATCGTGGCAGCCGGCGCTCCGGCCTCCCGCAGCACCACCGGTGCCGGTCGCCTTCCTGGCCAAGGATATGGGCGTGGCCAATGGGGCGCGGCTGCCGTTCGTCCGCGACGCGGGGGGTCGCGTCGGGTGGGTCTCGGCCGGCCTGCGCCTCGTGCCGCGGGTGGACGCCGATGCCTGACGGTCTCCATCGGTTGGTATCAGAAAGGAAGCGCCTGATGCGACTACTCGCTGCCCTTGGTCTGATCGTGTTGCTGCTCGGCGTGCCGAACTCGGTCGTGGCGCAGTCCACTCCTGAGGTTGCTTCCCCCATCGCGGCGAGCGGTGACTTCGCCGGCCTGGTCGACATCGGCGGCGGCCGCGAGATGTATCTGATGTGCCGCGGCGCAGGCGGTCCCACCGTGATCCTCGAGGCCGGCGCCGGCAACGACGGCGACACCTGGGACGCCGTCGCCCTCGAACCGGACTCGGAGCAGACCGCGGTGCTCCCGGGCGTGGCCAGCTTCACCCGGGTCTGCGCCTACGACCGCCCGGGCACGATCCTCGACCCCGATCGCCGCAGCCGCAGCGACCCCGTGCCGATGCCCCGCGGCGCCACCGCCATGGTCGCCGACCTGCATGCGCTGCTGACTGCGGCCGCGATCCCCGGTCCCTACGTCCTCGCCGCCCACTCCTTCGGCGGCCTGGTCGCCCGCCTCTACGCCGCCACCTACCCGGACGAGGTCGTGGGGCTGGTTCTCATCGACGCCGCCCACGAGGACTACCACGACCAGCTGCGGGCACTGCTGACGCCCTCGCAGTGGACGACGTTCACGGGACCGCCGCCGGAACTGGCCGACGACCCGGTCTTCGAGCGGCTCGACATCGACGCCAGCACCAGCGCGATGCGGGAGGCTGCCGCGGCCTCGCCGTTGCGCCCGCTGCCCTTGGTCGTCCTCACCCACGGTCGCCCCTTCGACTGGCCACCGGGCGTTCCCTCTGCCGCAGTCGAGGCGTTGTGGCTCCCGCTGCAGGAGGACCTCGCCGCGCTGGTCCCGGGCGGCCGCCTCGTCGTCGCCGAGGAGAGCGGGCACTTCATCCAGGGCGACCAACCGGAGCTGGTGATCGCCGCGATCCGGCAAGTAGTCGAGGCGGTGCGCGACCCGGGCACATGGGCGACGCCGCAGGCAACGCCGGCGGTCGAATGATCCGTCACGGGTGAACCGACATACGTCGCGTTCCGCTCGCAACCATTCGGAGGAAGACAGCCATGCACCGAATCGTCCCGTTGATCTTTGCCCTCGCCCTGCTCTTGCCGGTCGGCCTCCCGGGCGCGGTCGCGGCCCCCGCGGCAGCGCAGGCGACCCCTGCGTCCGCCGCCCAACCGGCGATCGCCTGGGAACCCTGTTCGATTCCCGAGATGCCCACCCGGGAGTGCGCCGCGCTCGTGGTTCCGCTGGACTACGACGAGCCGGACGGGGCGACGATCGATCTGGCCGTGGCGCGAATCCCGGCGACCGATCGGGACGGGCGCATCGGGTCGCTCGTGCTCAACCCGGGCGGTCCCGGCGGCCCGGGCGTCGTGGGGCTGGCGATCCAGTACCCCTGGTTGCCGGAGGCGGTGCGCGAGCGGTTCGACATCGTCGGGTTCGACCCGCGCGGCATCGGCGAGAGCGCGACCGTGCGCTGCTTCGACAGCGCCGCCGAGCGGTTCGATTTCCTGTACTTCGGCGAGATGCCGCGTGTGCCCGTCGGTCCCGAGCAGGAAGCGGCGTGGGACCGCGCCGCCGAAGAGCTGGCCCAACGGTGCGGCGAGCGCAACGCCGAGACCCTCGACCACCTCTCGACGGCGAACGTGGCGCGCGACATGGACCGCCTGCGAGAGGCGGTCGGCGACGAGGCGCTGAACTTCTTCGGCACCTCGTACGGCACCTACCTCGGGGCGACCTACGCCAACCTCTTCCCCGACGCGATCCGGGCGATGGCGCTCGACGGGGTGATCGACCCGCCCTCCTACGCCGGCGTCGATCGCGGCGACGGCGCTCCCGACAGCACGTCGTTCCTGCGCATCCTGAGCAACCAGGGGTCGGCGGACGCATTGCAGGCATTCTTCGCGGAATGCGCCGCCGCCGGTCCCGACGCCTGCGCCTTCGCCGCCCCGACCGCGGCGGAGACGGCGCTCAAGTTCGACGCACTCATGGAACGCCTGCGCGCGGAGCCGATGGTCGTCCAGGGCGTGGCCGGCACCCTGACCGTGACCTACTCCAACGTCGTTGACGTGGTGTGGAACGCGCTCTTCACGGCGCCGACGTGGTCCGGTCTGGCGCAGGGACTCCAACGCCTCGACGAAGGAGACGCCGCCGGCTTCCTGATCGTCAGGGGCTTGGTCGGCGGACCTCCGGCGACCACGTACTCCAACGTCCTCGAGGGCCAGTTCGCGAACAATTGCCTCGACACCGACAACCCGGACGACCCGGCGCGCTACCGGGAGCTCGCGCGGCAGGCCGAGGAGCGCACCCCCTACTTCGGCGCGCTCTGGACCTACCAGGCGCTGCCGTGCGCGTTCTGGCCGGCAGAGGACGCCGACCGCTACACGGGACCGTGGGACGCCGAGACCAGCGCGCCGATCCTCCTCATTAGCCGCCTTTACGATCCGGCCACGCCCCATAGCTCCGCCGTGGCGGCGGCAGAGACGCTGGCGAACGCGCGGCTGCTGACCATCGACGGCTGGGGGCACGGCTACTTCGTGGGCGGCCGCAGCACCTGCGCCGACGACTACACGGCCGCCTACTTCATCGACCTGACGCTCCCCCCGGTGGGCGCCGTCTGCGCCGAGGATGTGGCACCCTTCAGCGAGCCGGCGCCGGAAGAAGCCGCTGCGTCGCCGCCGGCGGCGACGCCAGTGACGATGCCTTATCCCCAAGCCCCGGCGCGTCGCGGGTATCTCCCTGCTGAGAATGGAACGAGGATGCGCCCAGCCTCGCCACAATCCACGG
>JBBSNJ010000336.1:0-4655 GCA_038232775.1 Thermomicrobiales bacterium | reverse complement strand
CCGACCGGAAAGACGCGGACCGGGTCGACCGGTGCCGATGGCCAAACCCGCTGGAACATGACCCACTGCTCGGGCGCTTCGGCGATCGCCCGCTCTAGGATGGCGACGGCGCAGCGCATCCCGCGTTCGACGTCGGCGTCGAGGTCGCGGCTGCGCTCGACCGTGAACGGGTCCCGGAGGCTGAGGGCGTAGCCGTCGGCGGTGCGCCGGGCGAAGACGCCGAGGACGACCGCGCCGGTGTCGCGGGCGATCCGGATCGGGCCGGGCGGGAGGGTCGTCTCCTGGCCGAAGAAATCGAGCGCGATCCCGTTCTGGAAGAAATCGTAGTCGCCGAGGAAGGCGACGCACTCGCCGCGGCGGAGGGCGTGGATCACGCGGCGGACGCCGCCGGGGCTCGCCTCGACCAGCTTCAGCCCGTGGCTGCCCCGGAGGTAGGTCACGGCGTCGAAGATGAAGCGGGAGGTCGTCCGCCCAGTGAGCGAGGTCAGGGCGTAGCCGCGGGCCGACAGGCCGTGCCCGACGAACTCGAACGCCCCGAGGTGCGCCGTCAGGATGACAACGCCGCGGCCCTTCGCCAGCGCCTCGTCGAGCATTGCCCAGTCCCCGTCGGCCAAGCGGACCGTCCGCACGACCTCGCTCCGCCGGATGCGTGGGAGCCGCAGCAAGTCGGCGAAGTTGTGGGCGCTGAGGCGGAAGACGCCGCGGGCGGCCGCTTCGATCGTCGCTTCGTCGGCGGGGCGGTCACTAGCCCGCAGCACCTGCTCCAGGTTGGCGCGGACGTTGTCGCGGTAAGTTGGCGCCGACCGCCACCAGAGCTGGCTGAGGAGGTCGATCACTGGTCGCCGGAGGGCGAGCGGGAGCGCGGCGGTCAGCCACGAGAGGATCGTGGCGACGACGACGCTGAGCAGGTAGCGGAGCTCGCGCCGCTCCTCGCCGCGGAACCGGGCGCTGGCCCGCCGCGCCCCGGCCAGAACACGGGGCACGGCGGCTGGAACGGTTTCGGGGGCGGAAGCGCGTGAGCCGTCCTCGACGAGATCGGGGGGACTGGTCGTCGTCATCCGCGGCGCGGGGGAGCGGGCCGGGTCATCGGCCGGGTCCGGCGGGAGGAGCGGAGGTCGGCGCCTCGCCCTGGTCGAGATAGGCGAAGGCGTCGAAGAGGACCGGCAGACCGCGGACGACGGTCAGGACGACCGACGCCCAAACGAAGAACCAGCCGAGCCAGCGGAGCGGCTCGACGCCGTAGAGCGCGCCGACCCAGCCACCGGCCTCCCCGGTCGCGAATCCGACGAGACCGGCGAGGAAGACGAAGGCGATCGCTTTGGCAACGCCGTAGAAGCCGCGCATGAAGCGGCCCGCGGTCAACCAGTGGGTCAGCGAGGAGCGCATCATGTTCCGTTCCCCGAAGGCGGTCATCCCGTCGGCGTAGGAGAGGGAGCGGAGGGCGTCGACGACCGAGCCGCGGGTGACGACCAGCAGCGGCACCCAGATCGGGATCAGGCCGAGGTCGGCGTAGACGATCCAGAGGACGGTCTCGACCACCCGGTCGCCGGCGATGTCGAAGACGGCGCCGAAGCGCGAGGTCGAGCCGCGACGCCGGGCGACCCAGCCGTCGAGCCCGTCCCCGGCGAAGATCGCGACCAGCGAGAGCATCGAGACGCCGGCGAGCACGACCGGGGCCCGGTAGAGAATGACGACGACCAGGAAGAGCCAGACGAGGCGGCCGACGGTGATCAGGTTCGCCATCGCGGCCGGGTCTCCTGCGGGCGCCCCTTCCGGGGTCGTCGGCGACGCTTCTCCGCCGCCCGGTGAGGGATGCCGCGCGGCCTGGCTGGCGACCGCTTCCCCCCAGAGCCCGGAGCGCCCCGCGCCATCGCCGTCCTCGCTAGAGCAGATCGAGCAGGGCGACCCAGATCAGGAGCTGGATCACCAAGCCGGCGGCGAGCAAGAAGCGGGCGGCGAATCGGTCGAGCGGCGAGAGCGCCCAGGCGAGAATCAGGTTCGCGGCGAGGGTCCCCCCGGCCAAGAGCGGGAGCCGCCAGAGGATGCGCGGTCCGGCCCAGCGGTCCGGGAGGCCGGCGGCGTTGAGGTGGACGGAAATGACTGGCTCGGTCCCCACGGCCCGGCTGGCGACCAAGGCCGCCATCGCCGCCAGACCGAGCAGCCCCGCTCCGAGGAGCCCGAGGGCGATCCGGTCGCCGGCGATCGCCAGGCGCCCGAGCACGGCCGGCAGCGCCGACGGGCCCGGCCGCCGGGGTCGGCGCGGGCGGGCCGTCCCCGGTCCCTGATCGGAATCCGCCGCGGTCGCCCGAGCGCGTCGCCGCCCGGCGGCCGGGGCCGGGGCCGGGGCGACGGCCGGCCCCGCTCCGATCTCGTCCCAGACGGCCTCGGCGGGTGAGCCGCTGTCGTCCTCGTCGGACCAGGCGGCGGGATCGGTGGGATCGTGCCCGAGCGGCGGCGCGGCCGGCTCCGCCGGGTCGATCCGCTGGAAGCCGAAGCCGCCGGCGGGACCTGCCGCCCCGGGCTGGAGCAACGCGTCGGTTTGATCGTTCTCGGTCGGCGCCCCCCTTTGGTCCCCATCGGGCTGGGCGCGGCGGGTCGCCCCGCGCGGCGGACCCCAGGGGGGGCGCTCGCCGCCTCCGGCCGGTTCTCGCCGCCCGAGCGCCCCGGATTCGTTTGGCGATCGACGATCGCGTTGGGACATCGTCCCGCCCTTCGCGGCGATGCCGCCTCTCCCCGTGACGGCTCGCCCCGCTCCCCCGAGTGGCTGCCAGCATAGCACGGGGGTCGGGGTGGCGAGCCCCGGCCCCGTTACGGCGCCGGCACCCCGGCTGGAGTGGCGGCGGGCGGCTCGACCGGGGCCGGCGGCGCCCCCGCGGGAGGTTGGAACGTCTCCCCGGCTGGTTCCGCCGTCGGTTCGAGGTCGGCGTCGATGTCGAGGGCGGCCCGCTGCGCTTCGAGCCAGCTGGCGACGCGGGCCTGCTCGATCGTGGCGATCTGGTCCTCGGAGAGCGGCCGGTCGGGGTCGCGTTCGGCGACCCGGATCAGGTGCCAGCCGAACTCCGTCTCGACCGGTTCGCTGATCGCGCCGGGCTCGAGCGCGAAGGCCGCGTCGGCGAACGGGGGGACCAGCTCTTCGCGGGCGAACCAACCCAGGTCGCCCCCGTTGGCGGCCGTCCCCTCGTCGATCGAGAACTCGCGGGCGAGTTGGGAGAAGTCCTCGCCGGCCGCCAGCCGACCGGCGAGCTCGGTCGCCAGGTCGCGCGTCTCGACCAGGATGTGCGAGGCGCGGACCTGCTCGGCCGTCTGGCCGACCTCGGCCCCCAGCGCGGCCCCCACCTCCTGCCGGGCGACGGCGGGCCGGGCGACCAAGCGAGCGTAGTCGTCGCGGGTGAGGTGGGCCTCGTCGAAGACGCTCTCCCGGAACTCGGCGTAGCCGGCCTCGGCGGTCGCCTCGGCCTCCTCCAAACTCGGGGTCGGCGAGACCGCCGGCGAGGCGACCGGAGAAGCCGCCGCCGCGGCGGTACGGACCCCCGGCGACGCGGCCGGGACGGCCGGTGAAGCGGCCAGGTCCGGCGGGGGAGCGGCCGGGATCGCTGGCGAGGCGGCCAGGTTCGGCGGGGGCGGGAAGGGCGCCGTCGGCGCCGCCACCGGGGGGGTGGCGGCGAGCGAAGCGGCGGCTTCGGCGGTCGCCGTCGCGGCCGTCTCGGTGGCGAGGGCGGCGCGGGCGGGGACGAAGGTTGCCGTCGGGGTGGGGGTGATCAGCGGCTGCCCCGGCGGGGCGAACTGGTTCAGGGTGTACTGCTCGACCTCCTGGTCGGTCACCTCCAGACCGAGGGAGTCGACGCGTTGCAGGTAGACCTGGTCGTCGATCATCCGCTGTAAGGTCGCCTCATCGGTCGTGGTCGAGCCCCAGACGTCGTCGACCTGCGCCAAGCTCACAGCGGCCTGCTGACGGAACTGCTGCTGCTGGTCGGGGGGGGCGAAGCCGGAGTCGGCGAACTGCTGGAGTTGGGTCGCTTCGGCGATCAAGCCGGCCGCGCGCGCGCGCCAGTAGTCCTGCCGGTGGATGTCGACGTCCCCGACGGAGGCGAGGACGGCGTTCGGCTTCAGCACCGAATCGTAGAGGACGCCGCCGACCAGGGTCAGCGCGACCAAGACGGCGGCGCCGGTGATTCCCCACCGCACCTGCTGCTGCCGGCGCCGCTCCCGCGCCCGCCGCGAGACGCGGCGCGGCCGGACGGGCGGACTCGGTGGAGCGGGCGGGGGGGTGGCTCGTCCCCCCGGGCGCAGCCGGACGCGTCCGATCGGATCGCGGAGCGAAGGGTTCCGCCGTGGTCGCTGCATGGGGTGAGCCGTCTCCCGTCCACTCCGCGGGCCGCCTCGGGGTCCGTGGCGCGAGGGCGCCCGGAGCCGCGCACGGCTCCGGGGCGGGGCGAGCGACGCCCGCGCCCCGCCGCCGTCCGCCGGGCTACCGGACGCTGGTGGTGAAGGGGAGGAGCGCCATGTGCCGCGCCCGCTTGATGGCGGTGGTCAACGACCGCTGGTGCTTGGCGCAGGTGCCGAGCTTGCGCCGGGGCTCAATCTTGCCCCGCTCGGAGATGTGGCGGCGGATGCGGGCGATGTCCTTGTAGTCGACCCGCTCGACCTTGTCCTTG
>JBBSNJ010000335.1:0-4656 GCA_038232775.1 Thermomicrobiales bacterium | reverse complement strand
CGTCCGGGGTCCGCGCCTCGACGTCGCCGAAGACGTGGGGATGGCGCCGCAGCAACTTGCGGGCGGTCCCCGCGTAGACGTCTTCGAGGGCGAAGTCGCCCTCCTCCTCGGCGATCTGGGCGTGGAGCAGGACCTGGAGCAGGAGATCGCCCAACTCCTCGGCCAGGTTGTCGAGGTCGCCGGCGTCGATCGCGTCGAGCGTTTCGTAGGCTTCTTCGATCACGGCGCCGCGGATCGACTCGTGGGTCTGCGCCCGGTCCCAGGGGCAGCCGCCGGGGGCGCGGAGGCGGGCGACGATCCGCTGCAACGCGAGGGGGGAGCGGACGGCCTCGAGCGCGGGGAGGGCCGGCAGCCAGAGACTCGTCAAGTGATCGACCGGTTGGCGGTCGAGCGCGGCCAGGGGGAAGCGCGTCACCGTTTCCTCGGCCGGCACCCCGGCGGCGCGGATGAGGCCGACCTCGTGCTCGTCGGGGTAGAGGCGGCCGAGAGCGAGCTTGACCGCCGCCGCGACCGGGGGGGGCGTAGACCTGACCGACCAGACCGGGGCGGGCGGGGTCGAGTGGGAGCGCGCCGCCGGCGAACGGTTCGCGCTCGGCGGCGGCGACGTGGTCGAGGGCGTCGACGACCTGGAGGCCGGCGGCGAGGGGGTCGACGCCCATCGCGTTGGCGATCGCGTCGATCGCGCTGACCGCCCCCTGGACGTCGACCGCCACCCCGGCCGCCGCCGCCCGCACTTCCAGCAGGCGGACGCTTCGCTCGCCGAAGCGGGGGTGGCCGGGGACGGCGAAGACGAGCGGCCCCGGACCCGCCAGGGCGGCATCGAGCACCCGCCCGGCGACGGCGTCGTAGAGCGCCTCGAAATCGCGCTCTCGCTCGTAGAGGTCGTCGCAGGAGGTCACCCGCGGGTCGGCGAGGAGGTCGTCGAGTCCAGGGTGGACCGCCGTCCGGAGGATGATCCGGGCGGCGGCGTCGAGCGCCCGCTGGGCGGCGACGGTCCGCAGGCCGGGGTCGCCGGGGCCGAGACCGACGACGGTGACGCGCGGCGAATCCGACGGCTCAGTCACGGCCGCCCGCGCCCCGGTCGCCGCCGCCGCTCAGGCTGAGGACCGCCATGAAGGCTTCCTGCGGGATCTCGACGTTGCCGACCTGCTTCATCCGGGCTTTGCCCTCTTTCTGCTTCTCGAGCAGCTTGCGCTTGCGGGAGACGTCGCCGCCGTAGCACTTGGCGAGGACGTTCTTGCGCATCGCCCGGATCGTCTCGCGGGCGATGATCCGGCTGCCGATCGAGGCCTGGACGGGGACGTCGAACATCTGGCGCGGGATCAGCTTACGCAGGGCCTCGACCAAGTCCCGGCCGCGGGAGTAGGCGTCGTCGCGGTGGGCGATCAAGGAGAGGGCGTCGACCGCTTGGCCGCTGACCAGGACGTCGAGCTTGACCAGGTCGGAAGGGCGCAGCTCCTTGAAGCTGTAGTCGAGCGAAGCGTAGCCCTGGGTGCGGCTCTTGAGCTGGTCGTAGAAGTCGACGATCAGCTCGCCGAGCGGCATCTGAAACTTCATCTGCACGCGCTCTTCGTCGAGGTAGACCAACTCGTCGTAGACGCCGCGGCGGCCGGTGACGAGCTCCATCACGGCCCCGATGAAGCGGGAGGGCGCGATCACCGAGATGTCCATCCACGGCTCGCGGATCTCGTCGAACTCGCCGGGGGAGGGCATCTCGGAGGGGTTGTCGACCCTCACGGTGCGGCCGCCGTGGAGCAGGACCTCGTACTCGACGCTGGGGGCGGTCGCCAGCAGATCGAGGTCGTACTCGCGCTCAAGTCGCTCCTGGATGATCTCCATGTGGAGCAGGCCGAGGAAGCCGCAGCGGAAGCCGAAGCCAAGCGCGGCCGACGACTCGGGTTGGTAGGTCAGGGAGGCGTCGTTGAGCTGGAGCCGCTCGAGGGCGTCACGCAGCTCGGGGTAGTCCTCGCCGTCGGTCGGGTAGAGCCCAGCGAAGACCATCGGCTTGACCGGGCGGTAGCCGGGGAGGGGCGCGCGGGCGGGGTTGGCGACGAGGGTGACGGTGTCGCCAACCTGGACGTCCTTGACGACCTTGAGCCCGGTCGCCAGATAGCCGACCTCGCCGGCCGTGAGCGCGGCGACGGGGCGCATCGTCGGCGAGAAGAAGCCGACTTCGAGCAGCTCGGCCTCTTTGCCGTGGTTCATGAAGCGGACCCGGTCCTGGCCGCCGATCCGGCCGTCGACGACCTTGACGTAGGCGATCACCCCCTTGTAGGGGTCGTAGTGGGAGTCGAAGATCAGGGCGCGGGTGGGGGCGTCGGTATCGCCGCGGGGGGGCGGCATCTTGGCGACGACCGCCTCCAAGATCTCGTCGATGCCGGCGCCCGTCTTGGCCGAGGCGAAGACGATCTCGTCGTCGAGGAGGCCGATGAACTGGCCGACCTCGGCCGCGACCTTGGCCGGCTCGGCGCTGGGGAGGTCGATCTTGTTGACGACGGCGACGAGGGTCAGCTCCTGCTCGAGGGCGAGGTAGACGTTGGCCATCGTCTGGGCCTCGATCCCTTGGGCGGCGTCGACGACGAGCAGGGCGCCCTCGCAGGCGGCCAGGCTGCGGCTGACCTCGTAGGAGAAATCGACATGGCCGGGGGTGTCGATCAGGTTGAGCTGGTAGGTCTGGCCGTCGCTCGCCTGGTAGCTCATGCGGACGGCGCGGGCCTTGATCGTGATCCCCTTCTCCCGCTCGAGGTCCATCGAGTCGAGGAGTTGGTCGACCCGCTCCCGCTCCGAGATCGTGCTGGTCCGCTCGAGCAGGCGGTCGGCCAAGGTCGACTTGCCGTGGTCGATGTGGGCGATGATCGAGAAGTTGCGGACGCGCGCGATCGGGGGCGCGGCGGGCGCGCTCCCGTAGGCGGCGGCGGGATGCGGGAGGGTCGCGGTGGCTGGCGAAGGATCGTCGGTCATGCGCTCGCTGGGCGGATTCGGGCATCGGGTCGGCGTGTCGATCGAGCGGGAAGTGTAGCGGATGGGGGCGCCGCCCGTGGCGCCCCCGGCACCGAGCGAGCCCGACCCTGCCGCACCAGCGGCGGCGAGCGGGTGGGGCGCGAGCTGGGCGGAGGGCGTCAGGCGAAGGCGGCCGAGGTCGGGAACGACAGCGCGGGGAGGAGCGGCGAGGCGAGGAGGTCGTCGCCGGCCAGCCGGGCGTGGAGGCGGTAGTCGGGGCCGTCGAGGACGAGCAGGTCGATGGTGCGAGCGATCGGGTCGACGAGCCAGTACTCGGGGACCCCGCCTCGGGCGTAGAGCGCACGCTTCCGCGATCGGTCGTGCTCTGGGTTGGAGGGAGAGAGGATCTCGATCACGAGATCGGGGGCACCCTCGACCCCACGGGAGACCGCGGCGGGGACGCTCCGGGGCAGCAGGACGAGGATGTCAGGCTGGACCGGGTTGCCGCCGGCACCGAAAACGTCGAGCGGCGCGATCGCGATCCGGCCGCCGATGCCGCGCACGAGCGGCCCGATCAGCATGAGGAGGTTGATGATCGCCTGCTGGTGCTCCCAGCTCGGGGCCGGCATCTCGAACAGCTCCCCGTCGATGATCTCGTAGCGCCGGCCATCGTTGGGGAGATCGAGCAGATCTTCGTAGCACCATTGGCGCCGGGCTTCGGTAATGGCCATGATGGGTCTCCTTGCGCGTGGCTAGGATAGCGCGCCGACGGCGCGGCACCTGAGGAGCCCCGCTAGCAGCGGCGGGCTCGCCTGGCGGGGAGCGCCGAGGAGGGCGGTGGACGATGGCACCGGAAGTCCCCCCGAGACTACATCGGCGTCTGATCGCTCGGCATCGTCTCCCTCGCTTTGGCCGCAACGGGAGCGGGAGTCATACGGAATCCGGTTGCACCGAGGCGCTCTGGCAGCCGAAGGCTCCCCTCTCCTACCGCAGCGAGAGTGGGGCCGGGGGCAAGGGCCGCTCTCCGGCAAACGCAACTGATCGCCTCGATTCCGTATCAAGGGGTACGGGCGGCCGCCGCGGACCACTCGGTGCAAGCGAAGTCCCGAACTCCCCGGCGCGACCCGCAATCGCCATCGGGGACCTGCCCAGCTACGCCTGCAAGTTCGCCAGCACCGCGTCCCCCACCTCCACGGTCGTCGCCGTGCCGCCGAGGTCGGGGGTCAGGGTGCCGCCGCCGGTAGTCGCTTCGATGGCGCGGAGGATCTGAGCGGCCTCGGCGGCGAGACCGAGGTGGTCGAGCATCAGGGCAGCGGTCCAGATGGCGGCGATCGGGTTGGCGATGCCCTGGCCGGCGATGTCGGGGGCGCTGCCGTGGACCGGCTCGAACATGCTCGGCTTGCGGCGCTCGGGGTCGATGTTGGCCGAGGCCGCCACGCCGAGGCTGCCGGCGATGGCGCTGCCGAGGTCGGAGAGGATGTCGCCGAAGAGGTTGGAGGCGACGACGACCTCGAGCGTCTCCGGTTTCAGCACGAAGCGGGCGGCCATCGCGTCGACCAGCCACTGCTCGGTCTCGACGTCGGGGTAGTCGGCGGCGACGCGGGCGAAGGTCTCGTCCCAGAGGACCATCCCGTACTGCTGGGCGTGGCTCTTGGTGACGCTGGTCACCTTGCGGCGCTTGCGGCCGCGGGCGAGGTCGAAGGCGTAGCGGATGAT
>JBBSNJ010000334.1:0-4661 GCA_038232775.1 Thermomicrobiales bacterium | reverse complement strand
GAAGACGTAGTAGGCGAGCCCCTGCTCGTCCCGCACCGACGCGCCGAGCCGTCCCATCAGACCGAGCCGGCCGAGGATCAGGTTCGCCGTGTCGAGAGCGTAGTAGGCCGGGTCGTTCCTCGCCAACGTCGGCCACCCGAGCGCGAGATTGACCTGGCTCTTGGCCGGGATCACCACCTCCTCCCGCCGCGCTGCCGCCGGATCCGGCCGCCGCGGCGGCGGCGGCGGCTGAGCCGGACCCGACCAGTCGCCGAAGCGGGACCCCACCCAGTCGACCGCCGTCGCGAAAGAGTCGATCCCCCCCACGACCGCCACCGTCAGGACGGCCGGGCCGAAGCGGGCGGCGTGGTAGGCGGTGAGGTCGTCGCGGGTCAGCGCGGCGACGGTTTCCAGCTCTCCGCCGACTCGCCGGCCGTAGGGGTGCGGCGGCGGGAAGAGGAGCCGGCGCATCGTGCGGTCGGCCGTGGCGCGGGTGTCGTTGTCGGCCTCCCGGATCGCCGCCAGCATCTGGTCGTGGACTTTCTCGATCTCCTCTTCGGGGAAGGTCGGCCGCCGCAGCACGTCGGCGGCGAGCTCGAGCATGACCGGCAGGTCCTCGCTCAGACAGCGCAGGCTCAGCTCGACAAAGTGGCGGCCGGCGTCGACGCTGAGGCTGGCGCCGAGACCGTCGGTCGTCTCGTTCAGCTCCTGGAAGCTCATCCGCTCCGTGCCTCGCGGCAGCATCCGGGCCGTGAAGGACGCCAAGCCCTCGCTTCCCGGCGGGTCGCTCAGCGCCCCGGCTTCGAGCCGAAAGCGGGCGACGACCGCCCGGTCGCCAGGCTGGGCTTGCCCGAGGACGACGACGCCGTTCGCCAGCACCGCCCGCTCGAACGGGGGCCGCTCGCCGGCCGCCGCGCCGGAGGAGCCGTCGGCGGCGGACGCCGGCGCCGCTCCCGTCCACCACCACCGGCGGAACGCTGGCACACTCGCGGCCGACCCCGCTGTCGCCGGGTCAGCCCCGTCGCCGGCGCCCCCGCCGTCGGGGAGAAGCCAGCCAACGGTCCGGTGCTCCGGTTGAAAGTAGGTCGCCGCCACCCGTTGGACATCTTCCGGCGTCACCGCGGCGAGCTCGTCGAGGAGGGTGTCGGTCCGCTGGTGGCGATCGACGATCTCCATTTGGCCGAGCCAGAATGCCTGATTGGTGACGCCCTCCGCCGAGTAGACGTACTGCGCCTGGACCTGCTTCATCGCCCGCGCCAGTTCTGCGGCCGCGACCGGCTCGTCTCGCAGGCGCGCGATCTCGCGATCAACGACCGCCTCGATCGGCTCCGGCTCGACCCCCGGCAGCGCGGTCACCCCGACGACGAGCAGATAAGGGTCGATCGTCAACCCGACATCGCTGCCCGCCGAGCGGGCTAGTCCCTCGGCGACGAGGGCGCGGTAAAGGCGGGCCGAACGGCCCATCGGTCCCCCGCCGCCGAGCCCCAGACCCTTGGCCCCGGAGAGGATAGCGTCGGCCACGAGCAGCGGGGGCGTATCCGAATGCCGGAACTCGGGCACTCGAAAGGCCAGCCGCAGATAGGCGGTCGGGGCCGGGCGGCGCAGCGTCACCCGGCGCTCGCCCCGCTGCGGCGGCTCGGTCGCCCGCGGCGTGGGGGGCCGCGCGCCCGCCGGTAAGCCGCCGAACGCGCGCTCGATCCGGCCCAGCAGCTCCTCGCTCCGGAAGTCCCCGACGGCGACCAAGAGGGCGTTCCCTGGGTGGTAGAAGCGCCGGTAGTGGCGATAGAGATCGTCCCGCGTCATCGACCGCAGGTCCGCCTCGTGGCCGATCACCATGTGGCGGTAGGGGTGGGCGCGGAAGGCGGCGCCGGCGACCTCCTCGTAGAGGAGGTAGGTCGGCGAGTTCTCGGCCCCCGCTCGCTCGGCCAGGATCACCGTCCGCTCCGACTCGGTCTCCTCCGGGTCGAACAGGGAGTGGACCATCCGGTCCGCCTCGACCCGGAGCGAGAGATCGAGCTGATCGGCCGGGAGGGTCTCGAAGTAGGCGGTCCAGTCGTGGGAGGTCATCGCGTTCAAAACACCGCCGTGGCGGGAGACGTCGCGGAAGATCTGCCCCTTGGCCAGGGTCGGCGTCCCCTTGAACTGCATGTGCTCGACCCAGTGGGAGCTGCCGGTTAGCCCCGGCAGCTCGTCCCGGCTGCCGACGCGGTACCAGACCCAGCAGGAGGCGAGCGGGGCAGCGTGATCCTCCCGCAGCAGGACCCGCATCCCGTTCGAAAGGGTCTGATCGAGGACGGGCACGTTCTCGGACATCACGTCATCCTTCATCGGCCGACGATCGCCGGCACGCGGGCTGCCGGGCGGTGGCCGACAAGGTACGGGATCGCTGTCGGGCTGTGCCACCGCCGGGGTCGCCCCGAGGATCTCGGCCGCGGCGCGGACGACCGATTAGAATGTCGGCGGTGTTGGGGAGCCGCGGCCGAAGCGGCGGCGACCCCGCGAGGTCGGGCGCGGACAGGAGAGGATAGCTAGGTGGCGCAGATCGATCCGGAACCGAACTACGACCACCGGCTGGCGGAGCAGGTCATCGCCTACCTCCAGCTGCGCGATCCGCGGCTCTTCCCCTTCGCCGCCCGCTTCGACGAGGAGCAGGTCCGCGCGTTCGTCCGTGACCTGCGCGAAGGGCTGGCCGAGATCACCGACAGCGGCAGCGCCCGCAAGACGTCGGCGACCGGGTTCGTCATGAACGACGGTCGGCTGCACGACATCGTCCAGGAGTGGGCGGCCGCGCGCGGCGGCTGGCCGGAGGGCTCCCACCCCCGCGACCCCGTCACCGCCCTCGGCTCCGTCCCCGAGGCAGACGACGCCCCCGCGCCGCCGGGCGTCGTCCGCCCGACTCCCTGAAGCGGAATCCGGGTGATCGCTGCCGCTTCCCGGAGAGACGCCCTCACCCCCGGTCCCTCTCCCGCTGCGGCAGGAGAGGGGAGCCTTCGGTTGCCAAAGCGCCACCGCTCAATTTGGATTCGGTTTGAATCACCCGGGTTCCGTCTGAGGTGGGCGGGCGCCGACCAGGGGTCGCCCGGCCCTGAAGGGATCGGGCTGAAGTGACGAACCCGGCTGAAGCCGGCTGCGCCCGGTGGGGGCGGCGATCGTCGGGGGAGGAGCCCCGTTCACGGGGCTTCGTCGCCTCAGCCCGGTCCCTTTAGGGCCGGGCGGCGCGGCGAAGGCGAGCCGCGCCGGCGGTCGGCCGCCGACGACTCCCCAACCGCCGGTGCAACCCCGTGGCTCCGGGCCGGAAACCGAACTGTCCGGGAAAGAGCCCCCGGCCCCTCTCCCGTGCACGGGCGAGGAGAGCACGGTCTGCTCCACCGGAGCCAACTGGAACTGATCGAACGATTCTGTGCAACCTTGGGGAGCGGATGCCCCAATCCCGCGTCTCATGCGGAATCCGGGTGCATCGTGGGTGTTCCCCCGGCCGTCCCCGACCACACTCCCCTCTCCCGCGCACTGGGAGCGGGGTCGGGGACAGCCGGCTGCCGCTGCCGGAATGCAAAGTGTTCTCCCGATTCCGTTTCGGGCCGCTTCCGGGCCTGTAGTGGCTCTGCAACACTCGTCGATGGTGCCGCCGACGCCACGATTCCCAGTCGTTCGAAGCGTGTCGAGGAATCCGTCACGGTCCCGAGAAGTACGGATTCCTCGACGAACTCGGAATGACGGCGATCCCATTTGGCGCTAGGCCGACGCCGCGGCGGGCGCCGCCGTGAGCCGCGAAAGCGCCAGCCGGGGCAGTGTCGCCGCCGCCGGTTCGAGCGCGAGCGAGACCAGCAGCTCGCCAACCGCGGTCGCGAACTTGAACCCGTGCCCCGAGAATCCGGCTCCGAGCACGACCGCCGGCTGCTCGGGGTGGCGGTCGATCACGAAGTCGTGGTCCGGGGTCATCGAGTAGAGACAGACGACGCTCTCGAGCACGCGATCGGTCGCCAGCGGGAAGAGGCGGCGCGCGAGGGCGACGACGTTGGCCGCTTCCTCGTTCCGCACCGTGCGGTCGACCGCATCGGGGGTGGTCGGATCGCCGCCGGCGTGGTCGGCGATCTTGAGACCGGGATGCTCGTCGATCGGGAAGCCGTAGATCTCCCCCAGGGGCGAATCGGCGACGAAGACCGGGAAGCGGTCGGGGGCGAAGGGGGCTGTGTCCTCGACGGCCAGCCACCAGAGGACTTTGCGCCGCACCGTCAACGGCAGACCGAGGTCGGCCAGCATCTGGACCGACCAGGCGCCGGCGGTCACGATCAAGCGGTCGGCCCGGTAGGTCGCCCGGTCGGTCCAGACCCGGACGCCGCCGGCGTCGGTCTCCCAACCTTGTGCCGCCTCGTTGGTCTGGATGGCGACCCCCCTGTTCCTGGCGCCGTCGGCCATCGCCCGCAGCGCCGGCTCGGTCAGGAGGTAACCGGCCTGAGGACTGAACAAGACGTCCCAGTCGTCCGGCACCCGGACCGCGGGCCAACGGCGGTTCGCCTCGGCCGGCGAGAGGACCTCGTGGGGGAGGCCGTGCGCCTCGGCGCTGCGGCGGGCGTTCGCGGCGTGGGCGAAGCCGGGCGCCGCCAGCTCCAGCCCGCCGCACCGGATCAGGATCCCCTGCCCGCTCTCCTCCTCCAACGCGAGCCAGAGGTCGTCGGCCCGCT
>JBBSNJ010000333.1:0-4667 GCA_038232775.1 Thermomicrobiales bacterium | reverse complement strand
TCTCGGAGATCCCGACGCCGTTGCCGCCGCGTTCGCCGCCGACGTGAAGGAGGATGCCGATGAGCCCGCCACCGTCTGAGACGCCCTCGCCGCCGCCGCTGATCCGCCACCTGTACGACCTGGCGGCGGACGAGGACCGCGCCGCCCTCGCCGCGCTGCGCCGCGGGCTCGGCAAGCCGCCCGGGGTCGTCGCCGAGATGGCCCGTCACGTCGTCCCGTTTCTGCCCGCCAACCCGGCCGCCGACGCCGACTCCTACCTGGTCGCCGCCCTCTTCGGGCTCCACCCGAACCCCTGGCACGGCCCCGATCAGCCATGGCTGGCGAATCTCGGCGCCTCCCTCCGGCGGCTGGCACCCCACCGCGACGACCCCGGCGCCGCCGGCGTCGAGCGCCGCTTCGTCGCCCTGCTGAACGCCGACCGGGCCGACCTCCCGGTCCACCTCCGGCACGCCGTCGGCCTGCTCCGGGCCCACGACGAGGCGGTCGATTGGGCGCGCCTGCTCAGTCACGTTCGCCACTGGGAGGCCCCGGATCGTTGGGTGCAGCGGGAATGGGCGCGCTCCTTCTGGGCCGCCGATCGCGACCGTGGCGAGGGAAACCCCGACCGATCGGCCGACACCGAGTCCGAGTCCGAACCGGACGCCTAACCCACCCGACACGTTCGACGCGAGGAGGAGTCCCCCATGTTCGTCGAGCTGCACCTGATCCAGAACTTCGCCCCCTCGAACCTGAACCGCGACGACACCGGCGCCCCCAAGGACTGCGAGTTCGGTGGCGCCCGCCGCGCCCGCATCTCCAGCCAGTGCCTGAAGCGGGCGGTGCGGACCGCCTTCAAGGACGATCACCTGATCCCGGACGACCAGCGGGCGGTGCGGACCAAGCGCCTCGTCGATGAGGAGCTCGTCCCCCGGCTCGTCGCCGCCGGGCGCGACCAGGACGTCGCCCGCGCCGCGGTCAGCGCCCTCCTGGCCGGGGTGGAACTCAAGGTCGACGCGGACGGGAAGACCCAGTATCTGCTCTTCCTCGGCGCCCGCGAGATCGACGAGCTGGCCCGCCTGTGCGCGGAGCATTGGGACACGCTGGCGGCGATCGCCCCGCCGGTTCCCTCGGGCGGCGGCGAAGAGCCGGCGGGGGGCCGCGGTAGCGCGGGCGGCCGGCAGGCGAGGCAAGCCAAGAAGGCCGGGAAGACCGCCTTGCCGAAGGAGCTGGGCGCCGCCGTCGAGGCGGCGCTGGACGGCGGGCGCGCGGCCGATCTCGCCCTCTTCGGCCGGATGTTGGCCGACCTCCCGGAGAAGAACGTCGACGCCGCCAGCCAGGTGGCGCACGCGATCTCGACCAACGCCGTCAGCATGGAGTTCGACTTCTACACCGCCGTCGACGATCTGCGGCCGGAAGACACCGCCGGCGCCGACATGCTCGGCACCGTCGAGTTCAACTCCGCCTGCTTCTACCGCTACGCCAACGTCGACCTCGGCCAACTGACGACCAACCTCGGCGGCGACGCGGAGCTGGCCCGCCGCACCCTGCGCGCCTTCTTGCAGGCCTCGATCACCGCCATCCCGACCGGCAAGCAGAACAGCATGGCCGCCCAGAACCCCCCCTCCTTCATCCTCGCCGTCGCCCGCGAGCGCGGCCTCTGGTCGCTCGCCAACGCCTTCGTCACACCGATCGCCGCCGGCCGCGGCCAGCGGCGGGAGGAGCACGACCTCGTCCGCGACTCGGTCGCGGCGCTCGATGCCTACTGGCGGCAGCTGGCCACCGTCTACGGGGAGGAGGGGATCGTCGAGACCCCCGTCGTCGCCCTCGACCCCGCCGCCCCCCTCGACGCCCTCGCCCCCGGCCGCGCCGCGACCGTGGCCGAGCTGCTCGACCGGATCGACGCGGCGGTCGGCCGGGGGGTGGCGGCGTGAGCGTTCCCCCGGCGCCGCGCCACACGTTGCTGCTGCGCCTGGCCGGGCCGATGCAGTCGTGGGGCACCCAGAGCCGCTTCACCGAGCGGGACACCGGCCTCGAGCCGTCGAAGAGCGGCGTCCTCGGGCTCTGCTGCGCCGCGCTCGGGCGGCCCCGCCCGGACCCCGTCGACGACCTGGCGGCGCTGCGCCTGGGGGTCCGCGTCGACCGGGAAGGCACGGTGCTGGTCGACTACCACACCGCCGGCGGCAGCCACCGGAAGGGCGAGGCCTACGGCGTCGTCAAGGCCGACGGCAAGCCCGGCGGGACGGTCGTCTCCCGCCGCTTCTACCTGGCGGACGCCGACTTCCTGGTCGGGTTGGAAGGGGACGACGGTGATCTCGATCTGCTGGGCGGGATCGACGAGGCGCTGAGCGCGCCCCGCTGGCCGCTGGCGCTCGGGCGCAAGGCGTTCCCCCCCGGTTGCCCGGTGGGGCTCCCCGGCGGCGGCCTGCGCCCGGGCGCGCCGCTCCTGGACGCGCTGCGGGCCGAGCCGTGGCCGGGCGCTGGCGAGCGCCGCTTCGTGCTGGAGGACGCGACCGGGGCGAGCCGCGAGGTCCGGCACGACCAGCCGGTGGGCGCCGCCTTCGCCAGCCGCGCATTCTTGCCCCGCGCCGTCGTTACCGGTTTCCACGGTCCGACCCCCGGCGACGACGGACAGGAAGGAGCCGACGGGTGAGCCTCTACCTCTCGCGGGTCGTCCTCGACCCGCGCCGGCGCCAGGTGCAGTGGGCGCTGGCCGACTGCCAGGCGCTCCACCGGGCCGTGATGGCCGCCTTTCCCGACGCGGCGGACGACGCGGCGCGCGCGGCCCTCGGCGTCCTCTACCGGCTGGAGGCCGACCCCGGCGCCGGTCCGCCGACGCTCCTCGTCCAGTCCGCCCGACCGCCGGCCTGGGCGGCGGCGGTCGCGTCGCTCCTCCTGGCCGAGGCCGGGCCACCGGCGGTGAAACCGATCGACGCGCTCTACGCCCGGCTGCGGCGGGGGATGCCGTTGCGCTTCCGCCTCCGCGCCAACCCGACCAAGCGGCTGCCGACCGCGCCCGCTCCCGACGGCCGGCGCCCGCCCGGCAAGCGGGTCGACCTCCGGGGGGAGGAGGCCCAGCTCGCCTGGCTGGAGCGCAAGGGGAGGGACCACGGCTTCGCCCTCGCCGCCGCCACCGCCCGCGCCGACGGCCGCCTCCCGAACGTCCGCTCCGCCCCCCTCGGCCGGCAGACTGGGTTCCGCCCACGAGAGGCCGGGGCCGGGGCCGAGGCCGGGTCGGGATCGGGGCCGGCGCCGCGACCCCGGATGACCTTCGGCGCCGTCCTCTTCGAGGGGGAGTTGCGGGTGACCGACGCCGACCGGCTGCGGGCCGCGCTGGCGGCGGGCATCGGCTCCGGCAAAGCCTACGGCTTCGGCCTCCTCTCGGTGGCGCCGGCCGGGGAGGGGTAGCGATGGACCTCCACCTCTTGCCCAAAGTCCGCGACAGTTGGGGCTTCCTCTACGTCGAGCACGTCAAGGTCGACCAAGACGCCAAGGCGATCGCCCTCCACGACGCGGCCGGCGTCGTCCGCGTCCCCTGCGCCTCCCTGACGACCCTGATGCTCGGCCCCGGCACCAGCGTCACCCACGCCGCCGTCCGCACCCTGGCCGACAACGGTTGCCTCGTCCTCTGGACCGGGGAGGGGGCGGTCCGCTTCTACGCCCAGGGGATGGGCGAGACCCGCTCCGCCCGCAACCTGCTGCGCCAAGCGTGGCTCGCGGCCGACCCCGCCCGCCGCCTCGGCGTCGTCCGCCGCCTCTACGAGCGGCGCTTCCCCGAGCCGCTGCCGCCGGAGCTGACGCTGCAACAGATCCGCGGCCGGGAGGGTGCCCGCGTCCGCGACGCCTACGCCCGCGCCAGCCGGGAGACCGGCGTGCCCTGGCGGGGCCGGTCGTACCGGCGGCAGGCCTGGGCCGACGCCGACCCGGTCAACCGTGCCCTCTCTTCGGCCAACAGCGCCCTCTACGGCGTCTGCCAGGCCGCCATCGTCTCGGCCGGCTACTCCCCCGCCCTCGGCTTCATCCACACCGGCAAGATGCTCTCCTTCGTCTACGACGTCGCCGACCTCTACAAGATGGAGCTGACCGCCCCCCTCGCCTTCGCCGCGGCCAAGGACGGGAGCGACGGCCTCGAGGGGCGCGTCCGCCGCGCCTGCCGCGACGCCGTCCACGAAGGCCGCCTGCTGCAGCGGATCATCCCCGACATCGACGCCGTGCTGGCCATCGACGGGGCGGACGCGGCGGCCGCGCCCGACTTCGACGCCGACCCGGCGCTGCCGGGCGGCCTCTGGGATCCGGCGGGGACGGTGGCGGGCGGCGTCAACCGGGCCGACGACGCCGGCGGTGGCGAGGAGGCGAGCGGATGGTCGTGATGGTGCTGGAGCGGGTCTCGCCCAGCCTGCGGGGGGAGTTGACGCGCTGGCTGGTCGAGCCGAAGACGGGGGTCTTCGTCGGCCGGATCTCGGCCCTGGTCCGGGACAAGCTCTGGGAGCGGGTCTGCCGCGGGGTGCGCGGCGGCGGCGCGATCCTGATCCACAGCGCCGACACGGAGCAGGGGTACGCGCTGCGCGTCCACGGCGACCCCAGCCGCGAGCTGGTGGACTTCGACGGCCTGACCTTGATCCGAATCCCCTCACCAGGCCAACATGGGAAGTATCGTCCCCACGCACGTGGGGGTGGACCGGGTTTCGTGG
>JBBSNJ010000332.1:0-4669 GCA_038232775.1 Thermomicrobiales bacterium | reverse complement strand
CGGTCGGGGGGGGCGGCGGCGATCTCGGTGCTGACGGACGAGCCGTTCTTCCAGGGCAGTTTGGCGGCCTTGGCGGCGGTCGCTGAGGTCGCCCACGGCGGCGCGGCGCGGACGCCGGTGCTGCGGAAGGATTTCGTGCTCGATCGGTACCAGATCGCCGAGGCGTCGGCGTACGGGGCCGACGCCGTGCTCCTGATCGTGGCCGCGCTGGACGATGGGGCGCTGCGGGAGCTTTCGGCGGTGGCCGAGGGGTACGGTCTGGAGGCGCTGGTCGAGGTCCACGACGAGGCGGAGCTGGAGCGAGCGGCGGCGATTGGGTCGTGGCTGATCGGCGTCAACAACCGGGACCTGCGGACGTTCGAGGTCGATCTAGCGGTGAGTGAGCGGCTGGCGCCGCTGGCGCCTGCCGGCTGCCTTGTCGTCGCCGAGAGCGGCATCTTCTCGGCCGCGGACGTTGAGCGTCTCGGTCGGAGCGGGGTGGCGGCGGTGCTGGTGGGCGAGAGCTTGATCTTGGCTAAGGATCGAGCGGCGGCGGTGCGGGCGCTGAGGGGTGACGGATGACCGGGGGGCCGGACCGCGGGGACCATCAGTTGGTCGCCGGGAGCGTGAAGATCTGCGGGATTCGGGAGCCGCACCACGCCCGCGCGGTGGTGGAAGCGGGGGCCGATCTGGTCGGTTTCATCTTCGCCCCGGCGCGGCGGCGGGTGACGGCTGAGACGGCGCGGCGTTGCATCGCGGAGGTGCGGGCCGTGGCCGGGGGAGGAAGGGTGAGGGCGGTCGGGGTCTTCGTTGATGCGGCGGCCGACGAGATCAACGGGACGGTCGAGACGGCGGGGCTCGATCTCGTCCAACTCCACGGCAGCGAGCCGCCGGCCCTGCTGGCGGAGCTGACGCGGCCGGTCGTCAAGGTGGTGCGGCCGGCGGCGGGAACGCCGGTCGCGGCGGTCAGCCGCTTGATCGAGAGCTATCGACGGGTGCCGAACGCGCCAATCGCGTTCTTGGTGGACGGATACGCGGATTGGGTCGCCGGGGGCGAAGGAATTCGGACGGACTGGGGAGTGGCGTCGGCTCTGGCGCGGCACTACCCGGTTTTCCTCGCTGGGGGGCTTGCCGCCCAGAATGTTGGGGAGGCAATCGGCGAGGTTCGGCCGCTCGGGGTTGACGTCAGCAGCGGGGTCGAGCGTGCGGGTATCAAGGACGGCGGGGCGATCTTTGCCTTCGTCACGGCCGCGAAGGAAGCGTTCGGGGAAGGTTTGCCGCAGGGGATCGGGTGGTCGGTAATCAAAACTTGCGGTGATCGTTGATGCCAGGGAGCCGCAGGGCGGCCGGGACGAAGTTTTGGGCGGGCTTCGTGCCGACTGTGGGCGGTCGGAAGTCCAAGCCCGGAGCTGATTCGGAATCCGGGTGATCAGTCCCGGTTTTCGAGGAGGGCGCCATCTCCGTTCGGCTCCGCGGCGGGCGGCTCTCGGTGGGTCGGGCTGATCCCCGCCCCGATCGCCCAATCGGCGTCGCCCGGCCCTAAAGGGACCGGGCTGAAGCGACGCACGCCCCTGAAGGGGGCTCATACGGAATCCGGGTGAACCCTTCGCGTTCCCGCGGCGGCAGGTGGCCCTCACCCCTTTCCCCTCTCCCGTTGCGCGGGACAGGGGAAAGGGGGAGCGTGTCCACGGCCTGCGGCAGGTGCTCGACGTCGGCGAAATTGTCCTCGCTGCTGCCCTCCTCGCGGCATGAAAGGCAACGTCCCGACCATAACCACTCGCCTTCGCGCTCAAATCCGAGGTCGGGTTTGCGCCGTGGCCCTAGTCACCGGCCAAATCTCCTCCCACGAACTGGCCCAGGGAGGGTGGAGCGTTCGCAGATCCTACCGGCCCTCGTGCCGCTCAGTCTAAGCAGGTAAGAACATCACTGGTGTCGATAAAACATTTGTTCTCACTACATATGGTGGAGGTCTGGTCTCGGAGTACACTAGACTGGCCCCCTTCTTGACAGCGGACCAGGAAATCGACTAGCATGTACGTACACTCGGCGGCGTCTGGGAAGTTCGGAGCCGCCTGTGGAGGCCATCCGGGGCCGAGTTTGCGCTCAAGAGAGGGGTGGCGCGGGGGCGCAGGAACGACAGCAAGCCTAGAAAGGAGAGATCGAGATGGCGACTTTACCGGCGGGAACTTATCGCCCGGGTGAGACGGTGCCCGCGAGCGGGCAGGTCCGCGAGGTCGGGTACGACACTGAGTCTACCGTCGTCCGGGGCGAGCGATTCCCCCCGACGCGGCGCGCAGGCGGCGTATGGAAGTACGTTGACGTGACTCTGCACGCCGGAATGAGGAAGAGCCGCTAGGCGTGGAAGCGCCATAGCGGCTCGTGTCAAGGCATCGGGGGCGGGCTTCGGCTCGCCCCCGACTCTTACCATCTTAGTGCCAGCCCGTCGGGCAAACAATCAAACAGGCGTTCGATTATCGCCGGATGCGAGCGGCATGCCGCGAGGAATCCTCCGGGGGATAAGCACCAGCAGATAACCGAGAGTGTGAACGCTACCGTTGGTCTTCCCCCTCGCTTCGGCCAATGATGTCCTAGATTGCCCCGACGTCGCTCTCAGTGGCGCCCAGGACCTTGCGGCCGTCGAAGCTGACCGCCCTGTACGTTGGAGCGGCCATTGCCCCAGCACAGCCGGCTCATCCGGGCTAGGCGTGGGTCGCCTCTCACGGGCGCATCGTGGTTGACGCACCACTAATCGTCGTCGGAGTCGGCGGTCCAAGCGGGCCGGAGGCCGCAGAGCCAATCGAGGGCGCGCAGGCGCTCGAACGCCAGCACGCCGAGATCGTCGACCTCGGTCGGCGGGAGAGCAGAGTAGGCTTGGCCGTGGACGGCGAAGTCGGCCGCGACCAGGTCGACGATGAGGCCGGCGTCCAGGGCTTCGGCGGCGACGTCGCGGATGGCGGTTTCGATCTCGGATCGAGCTTGGCGGGGTGCGGATCGGAGCAGGGAGGCAGTCTCGCTCCGCCAGTGCCAGAGTTCGGCGCGTTCCCGTTCCCGCGCGATCACGAGCTCGGGGCGGAGGGAGGCGTTTCGGCGGAAGGCGACGGTCGAGGTCCAGGGTTCCGGGATCTGGGAAAGGAGGTCGTCGAGGTCGGCCGGGGCGTCGTAGGCGGGCATCGACCCGACCATCGCCAGCGCCCAGCCGAGAGCGAGGAGTGCTTCACCTTGCCAAGAGGCGGCGGTCGTCTCCGCCACGGACCAGACGGGGGTCGCGGGATCGAGGAGGCGACGCTCTTCGGGGGTCGCCTGGGCGAGCAGACCCTCGTCGGCGAGCCACCGCCCAAGGTCGAATCGTTCGCCGGCGGCCTCGTGGCCGGCTGCCTCGCCGGCGGAGCCTTCGACGAAGGCACGGCGGCAGAGGGAGGCGACTAGGAGCAGGCGGGCGGCCACTTCCGGCGCCGGGCGGAGGGTGATCTCGACGGCGTCTTCGTCGTGCTCGGCGTTCATCAACCCGGCTACCTAGACGTTGAAGAGGAAGTTGGTGACGTCGCCGTCCTGCACGACGTAGTCGCGGCCCTCGCGGCGGAGCTTGCCGGCCTTGCGGGCCTCGGGCAAGCCGCCGGCGGCAATCAGGTCGTCGTAGCCGACGATCTCGGCCCGGATGAAGCCGCGCTGGATGTCGGAGTGGATCTCGCCGGCGGCCTCGACCGCAGTCGCGCCGCGTCGAATGGTCCAGGCCCGGCATTCGTCGGGGCCGACGGTGAAGAAGGGGATCAGGCCGAGCAGGTCGAAGGAGCGGCGGATGATGCGGTCGAGGCTCGACTCGGCGATGCCGAGGTCGGCCATGAAGACGGCGGCGTCGTCGGCATCGAGCCGACCGATCTCCATCTCGATCTGACCGGAGAGGGCGTCGACGGCGACGTGGGGCCGCCCGAACCGTTCGCGCAGCGACTCGACGAGGGCTTGGCCCGGCTCGCCGAGCTGGTCTTCGCCGAGGTTGAGCAGGACCAAGAGGGGCTTGGCGGTGAGGAAGCCGAAGCCGCGGAGGAGCTTCGCGTCGTCGGGGTCGAGGTCGCCGGTGACTTCGCGCAGGGGCGTATCGGCTTCGAGGGCGTTCTTGAGCTTGAGCATCAACGCCCGCTCGCGCTCGGTCGCCTCGCGCTCGCGCCCAGCGAGCTTCTTGATCCCGGCGTCGATCCGGGTGAGGCGCTTTTCGACGCCGGCGAGGTCGCTGAAGAGGAGCTCGAGGTTGAGAGTCTCCACGTCTCGGGCCGGATCGACACTCCCCTCGCCGTGCGGGACGTCCGGGTCGTCGAAGGCGCGGACGACGTGGAGGAGGGCGTCGGCTTGACTGAGGTGGCCGAGGAGGGCGCCGCTCATCCCTTTCTCGGCGATCCCCTTGGCGATGCCGGCGACGTCGAGGTACTGGACGTCGGCCTGGACCTGCCGCTGGGGCTGGAAGAGGGCGGTCAGGCGGTCGAGCCGGGGGTCGGGGACCTTCACGGTGGCGAGGTTCGGCTCGTCGCCGCTGGCGCCGAAGGTGCCGGTGGCGGCGTCGGCCCGGGTGAGGGCGTTGAAGACCGTGCTCTTACCGGAACCGGGGAGCCCGATGATGACGAGGGTGGTGGCCAAGGAAGCTGTCCGTCCTGGTCGCTAGCGGGTCAGGGGTCGGCCGCGGGGGGCGGCAAACCGCGGG
>JBBSNJ010000331.1:0-4672 GCA_038232775.1 Thermomicrobiales bacterium | reverse complement strand
GGTCTACACCCCCGGCGTCGCCGAGGCCTGTCTGGCTATCACGGCCGATCCCCTCCTCTCCTACGATCTTCCCTGCCGCGGGAACACCGTCGCCATCCTGACCGATGGTTCCGACATCTTCGGCCGGGCCGGTGGGCCGGCCGAGGCAGCGATTCCGATCGCCGAGGCCAAGAGCGTCATCTTCAAGACCTTCGCCGGGGTCGATGCTTTCCCGCTCTGCCTCGACACCCATGATCCGGGCGAGATCGTCGAGACCGGCCTGGCCCTCTCCCCCACCTTCGGCGCCATCTGCCTCGACGATATCTCCGCCCCCCGCGCCTTCACCGTCGCCGACCACCTCGAGAAGGCGGCCGACATCCCGGTCTTCTCCAACCAGCACCACGGGACCGCGATCCTCGTCCTCGGCGGCCTCCTCAACGCCCTCAAGGTCGTCGGCAAGACGCTCGAGGAGGCGAGCGTCGTCGTCAGCGGGGCCGGGGTCGCCGGCATCGGCGTCGCCCGCCTCCTCCACCGCGCCGGAGTCCGCCAGTTGGTCGTCGTCGACCGCGCCGGCGCGATCCACAAGTACCGACCGGAGCGGATGAACTGGGCCAAAGCCTACCTGGCCAAGGAGACGAACCTCGAAGCCCGGCGGGGCACCCTGGCCGAGATCATGGTGGGCGCCGACGTCTTCGTCGGGCTCTCGACCGGCGGCATCGTCGACGAGGCGATGGTCCGCTCGATGGCGCGCGACCCGATCGTGCTCGCGCTGGCAGTGCCAGAGCCGGAGATCAACCCGGCGCTGGCCCGCGCCGCCGGCGCCGCGGTCGTCGCCACCGGCCGCAGCGACTACCCGAACACCATGGACGTCTCGCTCGTCTTCCCCGGCGTCTTCCGCGGTTTGCTCGATTGCCGGGCGCGCAACATCCGCCTCCGCACCCTCCTCTACGCCGCCCGCGCCCTGGCCGAGATGGTCCCCCCGGACGAGCTCCACGCCGACCGCATCGTCCCTCCGATCTTCGACTTCCGGGTCGCGCCGGCGATCGCCGCCGCCGTCGTCCGCGGCGCGCTCGAGGCGGGCGAGGCGGGGCGCGAGATCGCCCCGGCGCTGGTCGCCGAGAAGACCCGGCGCTACGTCTACGAAGGGCGCCTCCTGCCGCCCAAACCGAGCGCCAGGGGCGAGCACACCTCCTTCCGCGAAGAGGCGATCGAGCTGCGGCGGCGGCACGGCGGGGTGCTCGAGCTCCGCTCCAAGATCCCGATCCGCGACCACCACATCCTGAACGTCCTCTACGTCCCGCCGGCGGCGCTGACTCCCGCCCGCGTCATCCGCGACGATCCGGCCAAGGTCACGGAGCTGACCTCGAAGGGGAACCTGGTCGCCATCGTCACCGACGGCTCGGCCGTCCTCGGCTTGGGCGACATCGGGCCGCAGGCCGCGCTGCCGGTGATGGAGGGGAAGGCGGTCCTCTTCCAGACGCTGGCCGGGGTCGAAGCCGTCCCGATCTGCCTCGCCGCCCGCGAGCCAGACGCGATCGTCCGCATCGTCGAGGCGATCGCCCCTTCCTTCGGCGGCATCAACCTCGAGGACATCAGCGCCCCCCGCTGCTTCGAGATCGAGGCCAAGCTGCGCCAACGGCTCGACCTCCCCGTCTTCCACGACGATCAGCACGGCACCGCGATCGTCGTCGTCGCCGGGCTCCTGAACGGCGTCAAGCTTCGGGGCTGCATCCTCGGCGACCTGCGGGTGACGATCAACGGCGCCGGCGCCGCCGGGGTGGCGGTGACCAAACTGCTGCTCGCCCTCGGCGTCGGCGACGTCGTCCTCTGCGACCGCGCCGGCGCCATCTACGAGGGCCGACCCGACCACATGGATGTCTCCAAGTTCGAGATCTCGGCCCTCACCAACCGGGAGCGGCGGACCGGCGACCTGGCCGACGTGATCCCCGGCAGCGATGTCTTCGTCGGCCTCTCGGCGCCGGGCGTGCTGACGCCGCAGATGGTGCGGGCGATGGCGCCGAACCCGCTCGTCTTCGCCCTCGCCAATCCGGTGCCGGAGATCGCGCCCGACCTGGCGAAGCAGGCCGGGGCGCTGGCGGTCGCCACGGGGCGCAGCGACTACCCGAACCAGGTCAACAACTCCCTCGCCTTCCCCGGCGTCTTCCGCGGCGCGCTCGACGTCAAGGCGACGCAAATCGACGACGCGATGAAGATCGCCGCCGCCGAGGCCATCGCCGACCTCGTCCCCGCCGACGAGCTCTCGCCCGACTTCCTGATCCCCGACAGCCTCGACCTCCGCGTCTCACCCCGCGTCGCCGCCGCCGTCGCCGCCTCCGCCCTCGCCGCCGGTCTCGCCCAAATCCCCCTCGACCCGCGCGAAGTCGAGGCCCGCTGCCGCGACCTCGTCTACGAGGGAACGATCGCGCTCTAGGCACCGAGCGCGGGCTGGTTCTCCGGGCGGATGTCTGCTAAAGCGGGGTGCAGAGAAGCTGATGGACGGCGCCCGTTTGTAGGGGCGGTGCTTGCTGCGCCCGTCGGCCGGAGGCCGACAACCGGCGTCACCGGTCCTCGAGCTAGCGGGGGGACAACGCTTCCGCACGGCGTTGTAGGCGCTTGCCAAGCCCGCTGCAGAGAAGGAGCCATTCCTAGCAATGTCTAGGTTTTCTGTCGGAGCCATCAGCGCAACGCCACGTCCTGCTCCACGGGCAACCTCCTCATACGGAATTCGGTTGAACCGTTCCACGACCCGAAGCGAGACGTGCTCCCCTCTCCCGCGCACGGGACAGGGGCAAGGGGGCTGGAGGTGAGAACCTCTGGTGGGAAGCGGTAGCCTTCACCCGGACTCCGGATCAATGGGGACCAGGAACGTCCCTCCCGCGCGGATCGAGCGAAAGGACGACGATGACCGACCGCCTCACCATCGTCCAGGGCGACATCACCGAACAGGCGGTCGACGCCATCGTCAACGCCGCCAACTCCTCCCTCCTCGGCGGCGGCGGCGTGGACGGCGCCATCCACCGCGCCGCCGGCCCCAAGCTCCTGGAGGCGTGCCGCGCCCTCGGCGGCTGCCCGACGGGCGAAGCCCGCATCACTCCCGGCTTCGACCTCCCCGCCCGCTGGGTGATCCACGCCGTCGGTCCCGTCTGGCACGGCGGGGACCGGGGGGAAGACGACCTCCTCGCGAGCTGCTACCAGCGGGCCCTCGCCCTGGCCGGGGCCAATGGGGCGCGAACCATCGCCTTCCCGGCGATCAGCACCGGCGTTTACGGCTTCCCGATGGACCGCGCCGCTCGAATCGCTTTCGCCACCATCGCCGCCCACCTGGACGCCGACCCGACGATCAAGCGGGCCTCGATGATCCTCCGCGGCGACGGCGCCTTCCGCAGCCACCTCGCCGCGCTCGCCTCCCTCGGGCGCTAGCGAGCCGGCACCGCCCGCACCGGCCCCCACGCCGCTCCCTTCCCCACATCCGCGCGGGAAGGCCGCGCCCGCTCAAAGCACTGGCGTGTATCCTACCCCGCGACCAGACCGCGAGACAGATGACCGAGCGTCGGACGTGCCTCCCACCTGACCGGACAGCGTGTCGAGACAGTCGGGCGACACTACCGCGGCCGACAGCCGCCCGGGAAGCGATTCCTCCCCGCGGACCCGGTCCCGAGCCCGAGGAGTGCTGCGATGCCCCGTGCCGCCACCACCAGCCGCCGCTCCACCGCCCGGTCGACCCTCCCGGAGACCCCGCCCGCCCCCCCCGCCGGCTTCGCCCCACTCGATCAGAGCCAGATCGAAGCCCAGACCGACCCCGGCAGCTTCGACCGCGGCAAGTCGTACTACCGGACGGGCAAGATCTTCGACGCCGTCCGCCGCGGGACGACCCTCGGCGCCCGGTGCCGCGGTTCGAGCGGCGGGCCATACCGGGTCGAAGCGGTGCTGGCCGCCTCCGACCAGGGCAGCCGGGCCAATCCCAGCGCCTTCGGCTGCGACTGCCCGCGCGGCGGCTTCTGCAAGCACGTCGTCGCGCTCCTCTTGACGTGGGTCCACCTCCCCGACACCTTCGAGGTCCGCCCGCCCGTCTCCGAGCTGCTGGCGGCCAAGAGCCGGGAGGAGCTGGTCGCCCTCGTCGTGCTGCTGCTGGGGGAGGCGCCCGAGCTCGAAGACCTGATCGCCCTGCCGATGCCGGTCGCCCTCCCCGGCGAGTGTGCCGACCTCGACGCACCGGTCGACGAAGCGGCCATCCGCCGCCTCGTCGCCGCGGCCGTCGATTTCGACGACGACGGGGTTGGGGAGCGCGGTTGGGGATACGATGCCTACCACGATGGGTACGGGAGCGGGGTCGACGCCGAACAACTCGATCGCTTGTCCGCCCTCGCCCGGGCCTATGGCGACGCCGGCCGCTGGCGGCACGCCCTCGCCGTCGGCGCCACGCTGGTCGAGCAGATCGCCCCCGGTTTCGACGAAACGTTGCTCGATGAGGGGGGCGGACTCGCCGCCGTCCTCGCCAGCTGCGACCGCGTCCTGGCCGAAGCCCTGACCGCCCAGGAGCAGCTCCCGTCCGACCGCCGTCTCTCGCCCGAGGAGCGCGAGCGCCTGATCACCGCCCTGGTCGACCTCTGGGAGGCAGATACGATCGCCGGCGGCCAGGGTCTCTGCGAGGAAGGTCCAGCCGCGATCGCCCGCCACGCGACCGCCGAGGAGC
>JBBSNJ010000330.1:0-4673 GCA_038232775.1 Thermomicrobiales bacterium | reverse complement strand
CTCTGGATCAAGGTCCGCACCTCGCGGCAGCCGGCCGCGGCGAAGATGGCGCGCAGCTCCGCCATCGGCAGCTTGTGCTGGCCCCCGACGTTGATCCCGCGCAGCAGCGCCAGATAGGTCGTCGCCGCCTCGCTGTCCGCCATTGGGTCCTCCGCTTCGCCCCGGCCGGCTGCTCACGACCGGGCGCGGGCGAACGCCGTGATCGCCGCCACCACGCGCGCGCCGGACGCCGTCTCGGGGTCGATCAGCGCGAGGTGGTCGGCGCCCGGCAGCTCGATCAGCGCCGCCTGGCCCCCGGCCGTCCGGGACCCGTCAGCAAACCGGCGGCTCAGCGCCGGCGGCACCGACTCGTCGTCCGCGCCGTGGATCAGCAGGTGGCGGACCCCGAGCGGCAGGAGCGCGGCCGGGGAGGCCGCCGCGTACCGCTCCGGCACCTCGTCCGGACTCCCCCCCAGCAACTCGACCACCGCCCCGTCGCTCAGCCCCAGCTCCCAGGCCCGCCGCAGATCGACCACCCCGGCCATGGCGACCGCCCCCCGGAGCGGCGGCGGCGGGCCTCCGATCGGGCTTGCCGCCGGGACGCGGCCGCGGCCGGCCAGCCAGAGCGCCAGGTGGCCCCCGGCCGAGTGCCCGACCGCGACCACGGCGCCGGGGTCGATCCCGTGCTCGGGGGCGATCGCGAAGAGGTGGGCGGCCCCGGCCGCGACGTCGTGGAAGGTCCCCGGCCAGCCACCGCCGGCGTCGCCGACCCGCCGGTACTCGATCGACCAGGTGGCGAAGCCGCGGTCGGTCAGCGCCCGGCAGAAGTGCCCGAGGTGGGCCAGACCGTAGCGCGCCCGCCAGAACCCGCCGTGGATCGCGACCACCGCCGGGTGCGGCCCCGCCCCGGCCGGCAGCCGCAGCTCGCCGAACTGGTACGGGTCGCCGCCGTAGGCCAACCGCCGATCGGCGGCAGGTGCCGCCCGCTCCAGCACCGACTCGCCCACGGGCGACCCCTTCCGCCGTCTCCACCGATGCCCGTGCCCGGCCGCGGCGCACGGCGCAGCGAGGAGCGGGAGTATAGTCCTTGTGATCTGCCCCCCGCCGCGTTCTGGTCCGCCGCCCCGAGCCCGATCGCTCCCTCGGACCACCCATGCTCTCCCCCGAACCTCGTGCCGCGTCGCCCGCGAGCCGCCGATCCTGGCCGGCGAGTGCCGGGGCGGGAGACGGGCGCCGATGGCGTCGCCCCGAGAGCGTTAGGCGGCGGAGTCGTCCGCCCGCTGCCTCGAGGATCGGTGGTGTCGGTTGTCCGCCTCCGGCCGACGGGCGCAGCGAGCAGCGCCCCTCCCCCGATCGACACCGACAACCCATCGCATCGACCGCCAGACCAGACTGCCAGCGGCCTCCCGAAGGTCGACCCACCACGGGCCGGCTGGGGCGCGGCTCGCCGCCGCCCGTCGGGCATACGTCCCCGAACCGGCACCGCGACCGGGCCGCTTGGCGACGCCACCCCAGAATCGAGCGCGCCCTCGGCCCGGCCGCCCGATTGCAGCGTCCGCCCCGCGCCCGACGGTAGAATGCCCAAGCCCCGAGCCTCCTCCCGACGACCGCCCCCGGCCGGAGCGCCACCCGACCACGGAGACCCAGGGAGAGACGCGGCATGGCGATCGACGCCCCCCGAGCGACCGCGATCACCGACGAGGCCCACGCCTTGGCCCTCGACGCCGCTGACCCGCTGGCTCGGTTCCGGGACCGGTTCCACCTCCTGCCCGGCCAGATCTACCTCGACGGCAACTCCCTCGGTCTCCTCTCCCGCGACGCCGAGGAGGAGACCCTCGCCGCCCTCGACCAGTGGCGGACCCTCGCCATCGGCGGCTGGCTCGGCGCCGACCCTCCGTGGTTCAGCCTCGGTGAGGATTTGGGCGCCCAGGTCGCCCCCCTCGTCGGCACCGAGCCCGAGGCGGTCGTCGTCGCCGGCGGCACCACCGTCAACCTCCACGCGCTCGTCGCCACCTTCTACCGGCCGGCGGGCTCGCGGCGGAAGATCGTCGCCACCGCCCTCGATTTCCCCTCCGACGTCTACGCCCTTGCCGCCCAGATCCGCCTCCGCGGCGGCGACCCCGCCGCCGACCTCGTCCTCGTCCCCTCCCGCGACGGCCGCACCATCGACGAGGCGGACGTCGTCGTCGCCTTCACCCCCGAGGTCGCCCTCGCCCTCCTGCCGAGCGTCCTCTACCGCTCCGGCCAATTGCTGGACATCCCGCGCCTCGCCGCCGCCGCCCGCGAGCGGGGCATCAGCCTCGGCTTCGACTGCGCCCACTCGATCGGCGCCGTCCCCCACGAGTTCGACGCCTGGGGCGTCGATTGGGCGTTCTGGTGCTCCTACAAGTACCTCAACGCCGGCCCCGGCGCGATCGGCGGGCTCTACGTCAACCGCCGCCACTGGGGCGCGGCCCCCGGCCTGGCCGGGTGGTGGGGCTACGAGAAGACCCGCCAGTTCGACATGGCGTTCGGCTGGGAGGGCGCCGCCGGCGCCGGCGCCTGGCAGATCGGCACCCCCTCGCTCCTCGCCGCCGCCCCGCTGCGCGGCTCGCTCCGCCTCTTCGCCGAGGCCGGGCTGGGGGCGCTCCGCGCCAAGTCGCTCGCCCAGACCGCCTACCTGATCGACCTGCTCGAGGCCGGCGGCCTGACCGCCCCGCCCTACGGCTACGCCGTCGGTACCCCCCGCCAAGCGGAGCGCCGCGGCGGCCACGTCGCCGTCGAGCACCCCCAGGGGGCGAACGTCGCCCGCGCCCTCAAGGCCCGCGGCATCGTCCCCGACTTCCGCCCGCCGGACGTCGTCCGCCTCGCCCCGGTCCCGTTCTCGACCCGCTTCCACGACCTCTGGCGGACGGCGCGCGCCTTGCGGGAGATCGTCGACCGGGGCGAGCACCGGCAGGGCGGCGGCGGCCGCGACCTCGTCGCGTGATCAGCACCGCCAACCGCCCCCACCGCCGCCCCGCGTCGCGCCCTTGCCCCGACGCTCCGCAACACGCACCGATCGAGGCTCCGGGGGCTGCACGGCTGGGTCGGACGCTGGTCACGCGTCGGGATTCCCTTCCCTCCCTGCCCTCGGCCCGCCGTTCGGGAGCCGGGGCGGCGAGCAGCGGGTGTTGACCCGGATTCCGCGTTGGCCCCATGCCTGTGGCGGTGTCAGGTCAGCTTGGGGTTCGGACCCCATCTGAGGCGGCGACGTCGAATGCTCTGGCCCGAACGCCCCCGCGACGATCCACCCCATGAGAAAGGACGCCCCATGCCCGACCACGACCCGACCTCCGACACCTTCCAGGACGTCGACCCCGATGCCCTCCTCGCCACCGGCCACTGGCCCGCGGGCCGCCGCCCGATGCAGCTCGGCCTGATGGTCCCGATCGCCGAGAACGCGGCCTTCGGTGGCACCCCCCGCTTCGCCGACATGCGGCAGATGACCCAGCTCGCCGCCGACGTCGGTTTCGACGCCGCCTGGTTCGCCGACCACTTGATCATGCAGCGCGCACCCGACGACGAGGTGCGGGGCATGTGGGAGTGCTGGACGATGATGGCCGGTCTCGCCGCCGCCACCGACGGCATCCAGATCGGCGCCCTCGTCGCCTGCACCGGCTTCCGCAACCCGGGCGTGATCGCCAAGATGACCGAGGCGATCGACGAGATCAGCGGCGGCCGCTTCATCCTCGGCCTCGGCGCCGGCTGGCACGAGCCGGAGTACGAGATGTTCGGTTTCCCCTTCGACCACCGCGCCTCCCGCTTCGAGGAGGCGATTCAGATCATCCACCCCCTGCTGCGCGAGGGCCAGGCCGACCTCGACGGCCGCTTCTTCCAAGCGCGGGCGGCCGTCAACCTCCCCCGCGGCCCCCGCCCCAGCGGCGCCCCGATCCTGGTCGGCACCTCTGGCCACCGGATGCTGCGCCTCACCGCCCGCTACGCCGACGCCTGGAACAGCGTCTGGCACAACGACCCGGCGGCCGTCGTCCCCCTCCTCGCCGCCGTCGACGAGGCCTGCCGCGAGGTCGGCCGCGCCCCGGAGACGCTGGTCCGCACCGCCGGCGGCAACATCGCCCTCGACGGCTACCTCGGCCGCCGCCCCGACCCGATCCGCGGCACCCCCGAGCAGATCGCCGCCACCATCCGCGGCTTCCGCGACCTCGGCCTCCAGCACTTCGTCTGCGGCCTCGACCCCTGCACCCCCCAGAGCATCGAGCAGTTCGCCCGAGTGATCGAGCTGCTGGACGCCGATGGTTAAGAGTTCGACCAGAGAACGTTAGCGGGATTGCACATCGCATCGTGTCCGTACGCTATCCTCGTTGTCGCATCGTTGCGGAGGGAGGAGGAGACGTGAGGAGAAGTTTGCGACCAGCCGAGGGAGAAGGAGCGGCGGTCGTCGGATACCACTACCAGTACGTTGTCAGCGCGGCTTTGGTCCTCCGTGGATTGATGGACCGCAGTCTCGAATGGCTCCGCGTCAAGGATGTGAACGCCGGGCGCGTAGACGATCTTGTTGTAGGGAGTGGCAGTCGTGTCGACGGTTATCAGATAAAGCACCGCAACTCTACCTTCTCCTTCCGCATGCTCGTCCAGGAAGAAGATGGTGTCCCCCTTATCCGACAGCTAGCCGAAGGTTGGCAACTCCTTCGGCAGACTTACGGGCGCTCCGTGGT
>JBBSNJ010000329.1:0-4685 GCA_038232775.1 Thermomicrobiales bacterium | reverse complement strand
CCAGATCGTCGCCGCCACGAGCGTGGCGCTCTTCCTCTCGTTCGTCTGCGGCGCGGTGCTCCGCGGCGCCGGCGACAGCCGAACCCCGCTGGCGGCGGCGACGATCGCGAACGTCGTCAACGTCGCGGTCTCCTACGCGTTGATCTTGGGGCACTTTGGCTTTCCCGCGCTCGGGGTCGCCGGCGCCGCGATCGGGTCGGCCATCGCCCGCAGCGTCGGGGCTGGATTCATGCTGGTCGCGATGGTCGCTGGTCGGAAAGCGATCTCGCTCCGCGGCGGCTGGGGCTGGCGCCCCCGCCTCGCCGTCGCCGGTCAAATCTTCCGGCTCGGGGTACCCGCCGCCGCCGAGCAGGTGCTCTCCTCGGGCGCCTTCATGACCCTGATCGCGGTCGTCGCCCTGATCGGCACCCCGGCCCTGGCCGCCCAGCAGATCGCCTTCACCGTGCTCTCGACCGCGTTCCTCCCCGGTTTCGCCTTCTCGATCGCGACGACGGCGCTGGTCGGACAGAGCGTCGGCGCCCGCCTCCCGGCCGACGCCCGGCTGGCCTGGCTCATCTCCCAGCGGTGGGCGCTGACCTGGCTGGGGATCGGGGGCGTCCTGATCTTCCTCTTCGCCGGGCGACTCGTCGGGCTCTTCTCGACCGACGCCGAGGTGATCGGCGCCGGCGTCAGCGCGCTCCGCGCCCTAGCGGTGTCGCTCCCGTTCTGGGCGATCTGGTTCGTCAGCAGCGGCAGCTTCCGCGGCAGCGGCGACACCCGCACGCCGTGGGTGATTGGCGCCTCGACTATGTGGCTGGCCGTCTTCGTCGCCTGGATCGGCGTTCGCTGGTTCGGCGGCGGGCTCGGCTGGATCTGGATCGCGTTCGCCGTCACGACGGCCCCGCCCTCAGTCCTGATGTGGTGGCTGTTCCGGCGCCGCGTCGCCGAGTTCGAGACCGGTCGTCGCCCCCTGCCGACGGCGGTTCCGGCCACCGGCCATTGATCGAGGCGCGCCGGAAACGCCCGCGCTGCGGGACGCTGCCCTTCTTCTCCGCTCCCACTCCCGAATCGGGAGTGGAAGTTCTCTCCGCTCCCGAGCGCGGGAACGGGGCACGGGGCCGTCCCCGAGCGCAGCCGAAGGAATGATCCGGAATCCAGGTGAACCCGAGGGTGATCCCCCCGCGGCCCGCGGCCAAGCTCCCCTCTCCGGCGCATCGGGAGAGGGGCTGGGGGTGAGGGCCAGTCGCCGAATCAGGCGTCGCTGCCGCTGCCGACCGGGCGAAGACTTGGGGCGTTGCCCCAGACCTCGACCGCGACGCCGTCGCGCTCGCCCCGCCAAAGCGGGACGGTGCAGGTCCGGTGGAGGAGGTTCTTCCAAAGCTGGGCGTGGCGGAACGTCTCCTCGTCGGGGCTGAAGAAGTCGAAGACGCTCCGGGCGGCGACGAGCACCAGCTTGCGCTTGGCCCGGCTGAGGGCCACCGTCAGACGCCGCGGATCGAGCAGAAAGCCGGCCGAGAGGAGGAGGTAGGCGGGGTCGCTCTCGGTCGCGCCGATCACGATCGCGGTCCGCTCGCCGCCCTGGAAACGCTCGACGGTGTCGACCGCGGAGAGGAGGACGGCGCCGGTGTCGGGGTGCCGCGTCGTCAGCGCCGGGACGCTCTCTTGGAGGGCGGCGCGCTGGGCGCGGTGGGGGACGACGACGCCGAGGCCGTCGACGGCGTCGAAGCCGCGGGCCGCGAGCGCTTCGAGGATCGGGGTGACCAACGCTTGCTCGAATGGGTTGCGGGCCTGGCTGCCCGCCTCATCGTGGACGATGACGACCAGCGGGTGGTTGGGTTCGAGCACGGCGGCGACCAACGGGTCGGCGTGATCAGCGGGAGGGAGAAGGTCGAGCCGCCGGGAGTGGTAGGCGATCCCGTCCTGGGCGTAGACCTCCCGCCGGAGGAACTCGGCGATCTCGGCATGGAGGCGGAAACTCTCCTCGAAGCGGATCGTCGGTGGCTCCTGGAGCAGCAGCGTGGCGAAGAGCGACTCGTAGGTCCGGTACTCGTGGAAGGTGCGGCGCGCTTCGCCCGCCCAGTCGTGCTGGATGATCGGCGGCATCTGGCGGTGATCGCCGACGACAATTAGGCGCCCGTCCGGCTTGAGCGGGAGGGCCGCCAGCGCCGCCTCGGGCAGGCTCATCTGGGAGGCTTCGTCGAGGACCAATGTGTCGATCAGACCGTGCCCGAAGAGCTGCTGGCCACCGTGCTCCTTGACCAGATTGTAGACGGACCCGGGCGTGCCGGCGGCCACCGCCCAGGCCTCGGTCGATAGGCGCTGCGCCATCTTCGGGGTGCCCTTTGGCGACTCTTTAGCGGGGTGCAGGGGGATGACCTCTGGCGCGACCTCCCCGCGCGGCCGCAGGCGGAAGAGAGGCACGTCGAAGAGCCGGCGATCGAAGCAGGCGGCCGCCGTGGGGTGATCCGGCAGCAGCTCCGCCAAACTATTGCGGACCCGGATCAAGTTCTCGAGCAGGACGTCCACGGCCGCGTGAGTCTTGCAGGAGAGGACGATCCGCTGTTCGAGACCGGCCGCCATCGCACCTTGGAGACGGGCGAGGAGGGCGAAGGCGGTCGTGTAGCTCTTGCCGGTGCCGGGTGGTCCCTGCACGAGCAGCGTCGGATCGGCGCCGTGCTCCGCGATGAAGGCTCGCTTCCCCGGCTCGAAGCCATGGAGGGCCCCGGCGGCGTGGAGCAGGTCGAGGCCGGCCAAGTAGCGAGCCTGCCCCGCGGCCGCGGCGGCGGGCCAGGCGACCGGTCGCGGTCGGCCGAGGAGACGGTCGAGGAGCGGGCTCTCGCCTCCTTCGCGGAGGCCGGCGGTGACCTTGGCGGCGGTCATCCCGGACGGGTCGTTCGGGTCGGGGTCGAGCGTGTAGAGGGCATCGGCGGCGAGGGGGCGGGGGTAGGCGCGGAAGGCAAAGCCGCGGTTGTCGCTCGGGCCCTCGGCGTGCAGCGTGAGGTCGATCCAGGCCCGCTGCGGTCGTCCCGCGGCTGGATCGAGGCGCAGCCCTTCGAAGGTCGCCCGGCCGGCGCGGAGGAGCTGCTTCGCGGTCGGCTGGAGCGGGACTTGGTCCGCGGTGGGTAGCCGCGTGTCGAAGTGCCAACGCGGGTGGAGGACGACCCGTTCGCCGGGCTTGAACCGCAGAAGGGCCGGGATCTGGTCCAGCTCGGCGTCGACGTCGGCGAGTTCGAGCCGAAGGTGGACCGACATCCCTTCGTGGGCGGACTTCCACTCGCTTTCCTCGCGCTCCTCCTTCGTCAGCGAGACGCGCATGGCGTCCGGCCGGGCGGCCCGGAAGGCGGCGTCTTGTTCTTCGCGGAGGAGGCGGCGGCGCTCGTTCTCGCGCATCATCCCGGCGACGCCCGGCGCCTGGTCGGCTTCGACGTAGCGGCCGACCAGCGTCTCGCCGGCGACGACCCGCCGCTCCGGCGGCGGCAGGCGGGCGCGCTTCCAGGCGGCGAGGGCGACGTGGCGCTCGATGATCATGAACTCGTCGAGGGCGTCGGCGAGGGAGCGGGCGCGGTCCTCGAAGCGGTCGAGGGCCGGCAGTTCGAAACTGCTCTTGAGCGTCTGCCGATTGCCGACGAAGTCGGCGGCGACGTGCTCGATCGCCTCGAGGCGACGGCCCTGGAATCGCCGCAGGAGGTCCGGAGTGGCGGCGCGGTAACCGCGGTAGTCGTCGCGGCCGTCCGCGGCGTCGGGCAGGTCGCCCCACGCCGCGTAGGCGTACTCGAGCGGGATCTGGCTGCCGAAGCGGGCGCGAGCGAAGTACCAGGGAGACCCATCGGCGGCGGCCGGGTCGGTCCGGTCGGTGCGACCCCAGAAGTCGAAGTGGCGTTCCCGGAAGAGATCGCGGTAGGGAACGTCCCGGTTCCAGTCGAACTTGAGGAAAGCGGCGACCGCGGGCAGCGACTGGCAGACCATCGGGTAGTTCTTGTGCTCGCGGATCTCCTCGTCGAGGAAGGACGCGACCGGGGAGTCGAAGGCCGCCAGTTGGGTCACGAAGTCGTAGAGCGGGGTGGCGCCGAGGATCGCCCCGGCGTGGCGGCCGAGACCGTCGAGCAGCACGCGCTGCTCGTAACGGTCGAAGAAGACGAGATGGATCGGGGCGCGGGGCTGGCCCTCCTCGTCAGGGGTCGCCACGTCGATGATCGCGCGCAGGAGCTGGTCGATCCAGTCGAGGAAGAGCGCCCGCTCGACGCCGGCGTTCGTCGGTGGGCCGGCGGCGAGGGCGACGACGTTCCGCCGCCGCCGGGGCGGCGTCTCCCCCCGCTCGGCGCCGACGACGAGGGCGCCGAGCAGGTAGACGCGGTCGTTCAGGTAGTCATGCTGGGCGTCGACGTAGACCCGGACCAGATTCGGATTGTGGTCCACCCCGCAGTACGGCAGCGACGGGTAGCCGCGGCTCGGGATGGTCGACCGTGCGGTCAGCTCCTCCCCTTTGAAGCGGCGGTAGCGGCGGGCGCGGTGGACCAACTCGTCGAGCCGGGGGCCGATCGGCCAGGTCGCCCCAACCGCGCGGACGAGCGCCTCCTGACCGGGGGCGGGGACGAGCACGCGGCCGTCCTCCTCGCCGGTCTGGGGGTCGACGAGGGGCTGCTTGACGTGGGCGACCTGACCGACGGTTTGGAGCCCGAGGCGGTGGAGGGCGGCCTTGTCCGGTT
>JBBSNJ010000328.1:0-4693 GCA_038232775.1 Thermomicrobiales bacterium | reverse complement strand
TCGGAACCGGTGCGGACGCTGCTGGCGGGGTTGCGCTTCGAGTGCGTGATCGTGGACGAAGCGCACCACGCGCGGCGGCGGAACTTGGGGCCGGCGAAACGGCATCAGGCGGCGGACGGGAACAACTTGCTGCGGTTCTTGGAGCGAGTCGCGCCGCGGACGAAGAGCCTGCTGCTGGCGACGGCGACGCCGGTGCAGATCGATCCGATCGAGGCGTGGGATCTGCTGCACGCGCTGAATATCGGGAACGAGACGGTGTTGGGGACGAAGTGGAGCCGGTGGGAGACGCGGGCGCGGGAGGGGCTGGGGCTGGTGTTGGGCCGGGAGGAGCCGCCGCGGGAGCCGGCGGAGACGTGGGAGTGGCTGCGCGACCCGCTGCCGCCGGCGGCGGAGGATACCCGGATCGCGGCGATCCGGCAGACGCTGGGGGTGGCGGAGCGAGCGGTCTACGCGGCGCCGGAGGCGTTCGAGGCGCTGCGGCCGTCCGACCAGGCGCGGCTGCGTGATGCGGGGGCCGATTTCTTCGCGGAGCACAACCCGTACATCCGGCAGATCGTGCGGCGGACGCGGGAGTTCCTGGAGGAGGCGATCGACCCGACGACGAACGAGCCATACCTGCCGCGGGTGCGGGTGCGGTTGTTCGGGGAGGGGAGCGATGCGTCGGTGGCGCTCTCCGGACTGCTGCGGGATGCCTATGAGGCGGCGGAGGAATTCTGCGAGGAGGTGGGGAAGCGGCCTGGTCTGAACTCCGGGTTCCTGAAGACGATCTTGCTGCGGCGGGTGGGGAGCACGATCGTGGCGGGGCGGAGGACGGCGGAGCGGATCCTGGGCCGAGAGGAGACGGCCGACGATGAAGGGGAACGGGAGGAGGAGGACGAGGGCGACCAGCGGTCGTCGCTGCAGCCGCTGCTGACTGAGGAGGAGCGGCTGCTGGGGCGCTTCCTGGCGCTGCTGGAGCAGGCCGGGGAGGAGGATCCGAAATATAGGGCGGTAGAGCGGATTCTGCTGGAGGGGGTCGAGGGAACGGGGCCGTGGCTGGAGGCGGGGTGCATCGTGTTCAGCCAGTATTTCGATTCGGCCTTCTCGGTGGCGGAGCGGCTGTCGGGGCGGTTGCCGGCGGAGGCGGTGGCGGTCTACGCGGGGAGCGGGCGATCCGGCGTCTTTCGGGACGGCGACTTCGTGCGGCTTGAGCGGGAAGTGATCAAAGAGTCGGTGCGGCGGGGGGAGATGCGGTTGGTGGTGGGAACGGATGCGGCCTCCGAGGGGTTGAACTTGCAGCGACTGGGGACGCTGATCAATCTCGACTTGCCGTGGAATCCGACGCGCTTGGAGCAACGGAAGGGGCGGATCCAGCGGATCGGGCAGGTACGGGAGACGGTGTTCGTCTACAACATGCGGTACCGCGATTCGGTGGAAGACCGGGTCCACGAGCAGCTATCGGGGCGGTTGGCGGCGATCCGCGATTTGTTCGGGCAGGTGCCGGATACGCTCCAAGATGTGTGGGTGGCGACGGCGCTGCGGGACGAGGAGCGGGTGCTGGAGATTATCGACGAGGTCCCGGCGCAGCACCCGTTCAATCTGCGGTACGACCGGATCGCGGCGGTCGATTGGGAATCGTGCGCGGAGGTGCTGGACGCGCGGGTCCAGGTCGCGGCCTTGATGAAAGGGTGGAACGGTTCTGTCTAGTCGCAGAGGGGCGGAAGGCGGCGAGCGCGGGCCAGGGTAGCGGTCGATCGTGGCGATACGGAAACGGATGAAGCCATCGACGCCGATAGGACGCGGATCGCCCGGCTCGTCACCCACGCCTCGCTGCTGCTGACGGCGATGCTGTGGGGCGGGAACCTCGCGGCGCTGCGGTTCCTGCTGCGGGAGCTTGAGCCGTTGGATGTGTCGTTCTTGCGGGGGATAAGGTGCTTCGGGATGGAGTTGCGGCCGCAGAGCGGACGTTGCGGATGGCGTCGGAACCGGTGGAATGGTTCTAGTGGCGGGTAGTCTTGCGCGTATTCAGGACGAGCGGGTAAGCGTAGACTACGACGCGTGAGGAGACGCGCAATGGCTTCTGCGATGAACTTCAATACGCGGAACGACACCTTCCGGCAACTGATGGGGAACGGGTTGAGCTACCGCATCCCGCCATTCCAACGCGATTACAGCTGGACCGCGGAGGAGTGGGAAGATCTGTGGCTGGACATGGTGGGGACGGTGGCGGAGGGTGGGGAACCCGCCCACTACATGGGGTATCTCGTCCTGCAGACGCAGGACGAGCGGTTCTTCGACGTCATCGACGGGCAGCAGCGGCTGACCACGTTGAGTGTGGTGGTGCTCGCGGTCTTGAAGAATCTGCGGCGGCTCGTGGACGAGGGGATCGAGCCGGAGAACAATCAGCGGCGACTCGACCAGATCCGCCAGAGCTACATCGGGTATCTCGACCCGGTGACGCTGGTCCCACGCTCGAAGCTGTCGCTCAATCGGCACAACGACGACTACTACCAGACGTATCTCGTACCGCTCGAGGAGCCGCTGCCGCGGCGGGGTTTCCTCGCCTCCGAACACGGGCTGCGGAAGGCGTTCGAGTGGTTCGATGGTCGAGTGCGGAATTACGCACGCGGTCAAGACGGTGACCCGAGCGTGGTGCTTGCCTCGTTCGTCGAGACGATGAGCGATCGATTGTTCTTTACGGTCATTACCGTGACCGACGAACTGAATGCCTACAAGGTGTTCGAGACGCTCAATGCGCGTGGTGTGCGGCTGTCGGCCACTGACCTGCTCAAGAACTACCTGTTCTCGGTGCTCGATCGCGAGCCGCGTCACCCGCAAGAGATGGAATCGTTGGAGGACCGGTGGGAGGCGCTTGTTGGGCGCCTCGGCGCCGAGAGTTTTCCGGAGTTTCTGCGGGCGCATTGGCGCAGTCGGCACGGACCGGTGCGGCAGACCGATTTATTCAAAACGATCCGAGGGCAGGTCGCCGACCGGGCGCAGGTCTTTTCGTTGATCCGGGCAATGGAGGACGATGTCGACGTCTATCTGGCGTTGACCCAGCACGAGAACTCCGACTGGCCGCCAAGCTGGAAAGAACTGGTGGCGTCGCTCCGGCTGTTCAACGTGCGGCAGCCGTTCCCGCTCCTTCTGCTGGCGAAACGGACGCTCGATGATGACGGCTTCGGCCAACTGCTTCGTGCCACAGTGGTGATCTCGTTCCGCTACAACGTGATCGGTGATCGCTCCACTGGCGACCAGGAGAGCGCGTACAACGGGGCCACGCGACATCTCCTCGACGCGGATCGCACCAGCTCTCGGGAGATCATCGGTGGGCTGGGGCGCATTTATCCGACGGATGCCGAGTTCCGGGCGGCATTCGCGGACAAGAGCCTGCGGACGACCCAAGGGCGGAACAACCGGATCGTGCGGTACATCCTGTGCAAGCTGGAGAAGCACGTTTCGGGCACGGAGCCCGATCCGGACAGCGATGCCCTGAGCATCGAGCACGTCTTGCCGCAGAACCCCGACCAGGGCTGGGACGAATTCCCGGAGCGAGACCCGGAGAGCGTCGCCTATCGCGTCGGGAATATGACCCTGCTGGAGACTCGGAAGAACCGCGACTTGGGCAATGCCGACTACCCGACGAAGCGCGCCGCCTACGCCACCAGCGTGTACGAGATCACGAGGCGGCTGGCCGAGCAGTACGAGGATTGGACGCCGCAGCGGCTCGCCAGCCAGCAACGTTGGATGGCCAACCAAGCGACCGCGATTTGGCGAATCGATCAGTTGGCTGATTAGGCAGAACGACTACGTCCACCAACTGCCGCGAACCGGCGCGTCAACGACGACCTCGCCCGGTGGACCGAGCAGTCGTTGTGTCCAGGAGTGGCGCTGCCACGGGAGCGAACGCAGCCATCGACACCGACCGGTCCACCATTGCCCGGCTCGTCACCCACGCCTCGCTGCTGCTGACGGCGATGCTGTGGGGCGGGAACTTCGCGGCGCTGCGGTTCCTGCTGCGGGAGCTGGAGCCGTTGGATGTGGCGTTCTTGCGGGGGGTGGGGGCGGCGCTCTTCTTCGCGGTGGTGGTGCTGCTGACGGGGCGGCCGTGGCTGGGGCTGTCGCGGCGGGAGGTGGGGCGGCTGGCGGTGATCGGGGTGCTGGGGGTGACGGTGGTGAACGTGGCGGTGGCGTTCGGGCAGAACCGGCTGCCGGCGTCGCTGGCGAGCCTGATCGTGACCTCGAACCCGATCTTCGTGGCGCTGATCTCGCGGCTGGCGCTGGGGGAGCGGCTGGGGGCGCGAAAGCTGGGGGGGATCGCGCTGGCGTTCGTCGGGCTGGCGGTGGTGCTGCTCGGGGGGGCGGGTGGGGCGGGGCCGGTCGGGGAGCGGGAGCTGGTCGGGGCGGCGATCTTGATCGTGGCGCCCTTCTCGTGGGCGTTCTACACGGTGCTGAGCAAGCCGGTGCTGGCGGTCTACCCGTCGGTCCACGTGGCGGCCTACACGACGATCCTGGGGGCCGCCTGGTTCCTGCCGCTGCCGGTGCTGCGGGGGGGGATGCTGGGGCGGATCGGGGGGATGAGCGCGGCGGGGTGGGGGGCGGCGCTGTTCGCAACGCTGGTGTCGTTCGTGCTGGCCTACATCCTCTGGTACCGGGGGTTGCGCGTGCTGGCGGCGAGCGAGGCGACGGTCTACATCTACCTGGTGCCGGTGTT
>JBBSNJ010000327.1:0-4704 GCA_038232775.1 Thermomicrobiales bacterium | reverse complement strand
CGCTGCGGCAGGAGAGGGGGGGGGGGCGAAGCCCGAGTGTTCAGCCGCATTTGGTATCAGCCGGCCTGCCGCCGGAGCCACACCAAAGCCCCCTCGGCGCCGTCGAGGACCGAGAGGTGCCCGTCGTCCGGGTGCAGCCGGAACTCCGCCGCGGGGCAGCGCCGCGCCAGCCACTCGCCGTGCGCGCTCGGCACCATCCGGTCCTTGGCGCCATGCAGGATCAGGGTCGGCACCCTCACCCGAGCGGGGTCGAACCCCCATGGGGCGACGTAGGCGAGGTCGTCATCGATCAGCCCGCCGGGGCCGGCCGCGACGGCCGGGTTGACGACGTCGAGGATCCAGGACCACCGGCCGGCGAGGGCGGCGTGGTCCTCCGGAGTGAAGACCTCCGGGTCGAACTCGGCGCCCGATGCCTCGTACCGCTCCTTGGCGGCGCGGCCGGCGGCGGCGGCCCGCAGCGAGGCGGCGCCGGCCGCCGCCATCCCCGCGAACCAGTCGAGCCCCTCGGCCCCGAACGGGGCCAGCCCGGCGCTGCCGACCACGCCCAGAACGCGGTCCGGCAGCAGCGCGCCGCAGGCCAGCGCGTGGGGACCGCCGCCGGAATGGCCGACGACCGCGAACCGCTCGATCCCCAGCGCGTCGGCGACGGCGGCGACATCCTCGGCCACCGCCGCCACGTCCCGGCCGGGCCGGGGGGTCGAGCCTCCGTACCCTGGCCGGTCATACGATACCCAGCGGAGACCAAGGCGCTCCGCGGCCGGGAACAAGGGCACCGGCGGCGCCCCGATATTCGGTGTCCCGTGGTGCCAGAACACGGCGAGCCGATCGGCGGCGCCATCCGCGCCGTTCGCCCCCGCGTCGTAGACGTGCAGCACACGGCCGTCCCTTAGCGCCAGATCACGTTCCTTGACCACGCGCCGTATCCTCCTCTGGGAGAGGCGGTTCATCATCCTCCGCCCTCTTAAACGACCGGCCTGGCTGCGTCAGCGCGCCCGTGGGGCATAACGCCGACGCCTTCCTACCCCCACCTCCGATTGCTCAACGCCTGGCGCTCCCGCTCGGTCAGGGGTCTCGGTATCGGGGCGTCGCCAGCGGCCGTGGCCGGGCTGTCCCGACCACGGCAAGTGGCTGGTCTGGTGGTCGCGATCTAGGCACCGGCGGAACGGGCGTCAGCGAAGGCGAGGCATTTGGCGGCGAGGGCGGGGCGGAGGCGCTCAATCGCTCTCGGGCCGACGCCGTGCAGCGCCAAGAGCTCGGCTTCGCTGACGGCGGTGAGGTGGTCGAGGCGGGTGTAGCCGGCGGCGGTGAGCGCGCGGTGGGCGGGCTTGCCGATGGTGAGCGGCAGCTCGCTCGCCGGGGTGACGCCGGTGCCGGTCGCGCCGTCATAGTGGAGCAGGTACGCGATCGCGGTCGACCACCGCGAGCGGTCGGGTTGGTCAGCCGGGTCGGTGAGGTAGAACTCGAAGCGGCCGCCCCAGACATCGTCGTCGCTTCGCTCGACGCGAAGATCCCGTGCCGCCGCCCATGCCTGGAGCGCGGCGTGGGCCTCGACCAGGCGGTCGGGATCGCCGGTGTGGACCAGCGTCGCGTAGCGGCCGGCCGTAATCACGCCGGGAACGACCCCTTCGTCGCCAGGTTCGACGGCGGCGAGCGGGACGCCGACCTCGATCCGGAAGCGGCTGGCCATGTCCATGTCGCCGAGCGCGTGGTAGCGGAAGAAGAGGGGGCCGGCCGGGGCGATCCCCCGCTGGCCGAGCCAGCTGAAGAGGTCGTCGATCGCGGCGATGGCGGGATCGAACTCCCGCATGGCCACCTCGACCGGAATGGCGAGGTAGGGCTGCTCGGGGCGGACCTCGATCGTCGGCTCGTTGCTCATGGCTGAGTCCTCGTCGAATCGACGCCTCAGGCGCCCGTCGGCTGGTAGGTGAGGTAGGCGACGCCGGTGGGGAAGATGGTCGACGCGACGAGGTTCAGCGACTGCTGCTCGACCCCCTCGGGGAAGAGGCGCTTGCCGCGGCCAACGACGATCGGGTGGACCAGCAGCCGCAGCTCGTCGAGCAGACCGTCGCGCAGCAGGGAGCGGACCAGGGTGCCGCTGCCGGTGATGCTGATGTCCTTGCCCGGCTGCTGCTTCCGCCGGGTCAGCTCCTCCTTGATGTTCCCCGTGATCAAGGTCGACTTCTGCCAGTCGACCTGCTCCAGGCTGGTGGAGACGACGAGCTTCGGCGTGCCATTCATGTAATCGGCGATGTCGTTCTCGGCCGGCGACTGGTGGGGCCAGTAGCTGGCGAACTCCTGATAGGTGACGCGCCCCAGCAGCATCGTGTCGGCGGCGTCCATCTGGGTTTGGACGGCCTGCCCCATCGCGTCGTCGCAGTAGGGGAAGTGCCACTGATCGGACGCCTCGTAGACGCCATCGAGCGAGATGAACAACCCGGCGACGATCTTCCGCATGGTGGTCTCCTTGATCTTCGCCCTGCATCCTGACTCGCGACGCTCTGCCGCGAGCGCGCCTGTTCGAACGCGACCCGATGCAAGCCGATACGGGCGGCCTCAGAAGATCGTCGTACGGCGGGCTCCGAAATCGACATCCGATGCGTCCGCGACCGGTCGGATTCGCCAGGTGAGCCGGGGGAGCGCCAGCGGGGTGGACCGGCGACCCGGGGGGCGATCGCCGCACACTCGCCGGAACCAGCGTCGTCCCCGCCAGCCCCATCATCAAGGAGAATCGGCCCGATGTAGCACTCGTTCTCCGCCCTGCTCCTCGCCGCCCTCTGCCTGATCACCGGCCCCTCGGCGCTCGCCGCCCAAACCCCGGCGATCGCCGCGACGCCCCCCGAGTCGTGCCTCGAGCTGGAAACGTGCGCGCTCCCGCCCGGTGACGCCCCGCACGATGTCGCCCCGCTCGATGTCGCCCCGGCCGCTGATGGCGAGGGCGTCTGGTACAGCGGCCAGGGCAGCGGCATCCTCGGCCGGCTCGACCCGGCAAGCGGCGAGGTCGCGCGCATCCCGCTGGGCGACGGCTCGGCTCCCCACGGCGTGATCGTTGGTCCCGATGGCGCCGCCTGGGTCACCGACGGCGGTCTCAACGCCCTCGTCCGCGTCGACGCCGAGACCTTGGCCGTCGAGACCTTCCCGCTGCCGCCCGAGACCGGCTACGCCAACCTGAACACGGCCGTCTTCGACCCGGACGGCGCCCTCTGGTTCACCGGCCAGAGCGGGATCGTCGGCCGCCTCGATCCGGCCTCGGGCGACCTCCGGATCGCCGCCGCGCCGCGTGGCCCTGGTCCTTACGGCATCGCCGTAACCCCGAGCGGGGAGGCCTGGTTTGTCTCCCTGGCGGGCAGCTACCTCGGCCGGCTGGCGACGGATGGAGCCGGCGAGATCGCCATCACCGCGATCGACCCGCCCACCGCTGGCGCCGGCACCCGCCGCGTCTGGAGCGACTCGCGGGGGGTGCTCTGGGTCAGCGAGTGGGAAGCGGGCCGGGTCGGCCGCTACGATCCGGCGACCGACGAATGGGCAGAGTGGCGCTTGCCCGGCGACGCCCCCCAGGCCTACGCCGTCTTCGTCGACGAGCGGGACGACGTCTGGCTGAGCGACTTCGGCGCCAACGCCCTGGCCCGCTTCGACCCCGACACGGAGACGTTCGCCGTCCTCCCCCTCCCCGACCCCGGCGCCGCAGTCCGCCAGCTCCTCGGCCGCCCCGGCGAGGTCTGGGGCGCCGAGTCGGCCGCCGACGCGCTGGTGCTGGTCCGCACCACCTGCTGACCGCAACCACCGGGAAGCCGTCGACTCGCGGTCGTCAGCGGTTTCGGTGCGCCGCTTCGACGGCGGTCAGCCACCCCTCGGTGCAGGCCGGGCCATCCACCGCCGTCACCACCCGCGTCGGCCGCCCCGCCGGGGAGGGCACGAAGCGCAGTTGGTGGCCGTCCAACTCCGGACGCAGCCGCTCCTCCTCAATGGTCACTCCCGGCCAGCCGAGGGCGGCGGCGCAGGCGACCGGGTCATAATGGAAATTCAGCAGGTCGTCCGGCAGCCCGGCATGGGCGCGGCCCAGGGCGGTCATCCCCTCGTCGGCGGCGTGCGCCGCGCTCTGCTCGGCCAGCAACCGGCCGAGCGGTCCTGACGCCCGCAGGCGGGGCAGGTCGGCGGCGCGGAGGTGGGCCTGGAGCGTCGCCGGCAGCGACGCCAGCGTCAGATTTGCGGCGCCGGCGGCGACGATCTCGGCCGCCCGGGTGTCCCACTGGATGTTGAAGTCCATCGCCGGGCCCCAGGCCGGGAGACCGGCGGCCGGCGGTCGCGTCCAGCCCCCCATCGCCACCACCGGCGTCCGTGCGAGGCTCCCTGGCCGCGCCACCGCCAGCAAGGCGAGATTGGTGAGCGGGCCGATCGCGACGATCGTCGCCCCGGCGTCGATGCTCGCCAGCAGCAGGTCGAGCGCGGCGCCCGGCGGCGCGGGGCGGAGCGGGATGTCTTGCGGCCAGTGGCGCTCGTCGTCGATCACCGGGTCGGCGACCCGCAAGGTCGTCAGCGACACCCCGGCCCCGGCCGCCAGCGGAATCTCTTCCCGGCCAACAAGCGCCAGACAGTGCTCGACGTAGCCGGCCCGGCGCCCCGCCACGTCGAGCGTCGTCGTGATGCCGACCAGCTCAACACCCGGCCAGCCCAGCAGCATCGCCAGGGCACAGGCGTCATCCGGGT
>JBBSNJ010000326.1:0-4731 GCA_038232775.1 Thermomicrobiales bacterium | reverse complement strand
GCGGCGGCACGTGCCGCGGCCGCTCGGGATCCTCGCGGTCTATGGCGCCATCGTCGGCGCCGTCTCGCTCGTCTTTGTCCTCGCCGCGGACCCGATCGGGGCCGAGTTGGGGGTTTTCCGCCAGGAACTGCCGGCGCGACTCGAAGATCTCCGGGTGAACTGGGCGGGCAGCGCCAATCCGCTGCTTTCCGGCCCCGGTCAGGAGTTGGTCGGCAGCACGGTCGGTGTGCTCCAAGGGCGGCAGGCCATCGAGGTCCCGGCGGTGCCCGGCGGGGCCGCGATCGACGTCGTGACGAACCTCGGGGGCGGCGTCGTCAGCTTGCTGACCGTCTTCGTCATCGCCTTCTATTATCTGATGGAGAAGGGGTGGCTGCGCCGCCTCGCCCTCGAGGAACTCGGCGCCGAGCAGCGAGTCCGGGTCGGCCGCATCTGGAGCAACGTGGAGGCCAAGGTCGGCGACTGGCTGCGCGGCCAACTCCTCCTCTGCCTGACCATCGGCACCTTGGCGACGGTCGGCTACTGGATCCTCGACATTCCGTTCTGGCCGCTGCTCGGGCTCTGGGCGGGCCTGACCGAGATCATCCCGGTGGTCGGCCCCTGGCTCGGCGGCGTGCCGGCGGTGATCATCGCCCTGACCCAATCTTGGAACAAAGCGTTTCTGGTGATCGGCTTCATCGTCATCATCCAGATGCTCGAGAACACCATCTTGGTGCCGCGGATCATGCGCGGCGCGGTCGGCCTGACCCCGTTGACCGTCTTCGTCGCGATCCTCGCCGGCACCCAGTTCCGCGGCATCGTCGGCGCCCTGCTGGCGATCCCGGTCGCCGCCGGTGTCCAAGTCGTCCTGACCGACGTGCTCGACGCGCGGCGCGCCGCCCAGGCCGACCGCGCCGCGCCGGCCTCCGCCTGGCGCTGGATGCGGGGTCCGTTGGCCGGCATCCCGCCGCCGCCCCAGTCTTCCGTCTCCGCTCCTTCGCCGGCGGACGATCCCCCGGCCGCCACTCCCACCCCCCAGTCCGCGCCCTCCGCGCCATCGCTGGGAGCGCGCTGGACCAAGGCGCTGAACCGCGACCCGAAGCCCTCCCCCCGCGACTGACCGGTCGGCGAGATCCGCCCCCCGCCGGCTCTGCCGAGCGCCGATCCTCCCCGACCTCGGTCGATTCTCCGATCATTGCTCCTGATCCGGAGTCCGGTTGACCCGTGGCGCTCCGGCCGCTGAAGGCGCCCCTCTCCTGCCGCAGCGGGAGAGAGACGGGGGGGTGAGGGCGTCTTTCCGGCGAGCACCACTCATCACCCAGATTTCGTAGACGGTCGGGTGCCGGTGGTGCTCGTCCCTCGGGGACTACCCGGTGCGGGGCCGGGGCGGCCGGATCAGCAGCTCGATGCCCTCCTCGTGGATCTCGAAGACGTAGCCGGCCACGGTCACGATCGCCGGGGAGCTGATCTCCCCCCAGCGCACCTCCACCGGGTGACCCTCGACCTCGAACGTCTTGATCGAGTCGAAGCTGAACGCCTGCCGCGGACTGCGGTAGACCAGGAGCGCGCCCCCGGCGAGTTCGACCGCCTCCTCGGCGAGCTCGGTCGCCCGCTCCTCGCTGATCGGGGTCGAACCGCTCCGCCCACCGCCCATGCGTCCGCTCCAGTCCCGCGACGTCGAACGATTCGTCCCGCTGGCGCCATTGTAGGGTGGCGGGATCGCGCTCGCTGGACCGCGGGCAGCAGGTGCCCCGGCTCGCCGATCTGCTAAGGTGCCGGGCACGAGGCGGCGCGGCCGACAGAGGAGGGGCGGGACGAGATGGCGACGTTGACGCGGCTGCGCGAGGAGATCGAGGAGATTTTGCCGGGGGTGGTCGCCGACCGTCGCCACCTGCACCAGCACCCGGAGCTCGGCTTCCAGGAGGTGGAGACCTCCCGCTTCGTCGCCGCGCGACTGGGGGGGCTCGGCGTCGCCGACCTGCGGACCGGGCTCGCCAAGACCGGCGTCACCGGCCTGATCCGGGGCGGCCGCGGGCCGGGCAAGACGGTCCTCGTCCGCGCCGACATGGACGCCCTGCCGATCCAGGAAGAGAACGAGGTCGACTACCGCTCGGGCAATGCGGGGGTGATGCACGCCTGCGGCCACGATGCCCACACCGCCACCCTGCTCGGCGTCGCCCGCCTGCTGACGGAGCGGCGGGGCGAGTTCGCCGGCACCGTCAAGCTCCTCTTCCAGCCGGCCGAAGAGGGTCCGGGCGGCGCCAAACCGATGATCGAGGCGGGCGTGCTCGACGACCCGGCCGTCGATGCCGCTTTCGGCCTCCACGTCGCCCAGGAAGTGCCGGTCGGGATGATCGAGCTCCGGCCCGGGTCGGCGATGGCCGCCTCCGACCGCTTCGCCGTCAAGATCAAGGGCCGGGGGGGGCACGGCGCCCGACCGCAGTCGACGATCGACCCGATCGCGGTCGGCGCCCAGATCGTGGTCGCCCTCCAGACCTTGGTCAGCCGCGAGCTCGACCCGATCGCGTCCGGGGTCGTCACCGTCGGCGCGTTCCTGGCCGGGGACGCCTTCAACGTCATCCCCGACACCGCCGAGCTGCGCGGCACCGTCCGCACCTTCACCCCCGAGAGCCGGCAGCTTCTCGCCGAGCGGGTCCAGGCGCTGGCGAAGGGGATCGGGAGCGCGATGCGGGCCGAGGTCGCGGTCGAGTACCACTTCGGCTACCCGCCGACTGTCAACGACCCGGCGATGACGGAGCTGGTGCGGGGGGCCGCCGCCGCCGTCGTCGGCTCGGACAACGTCCGCGACGCCGCCCCGATCATGGGGGCCGAAGACTTCAGCTACTTCCTGGTGCAGGTCCCCGGCTGCTTCTTCTTCGTCGGCAGCAAGAACGAAGGGCGCGGTCTGGTCTGGGGCCACCACCACCCGCGCTTCGACATCGACGAGCAGACGATGGCGATCGGGATGGAGACGATGACCGAGACGGTGCTGCGGTACTTGAACGGGTAGGCGCGACTCGGCGGCGGGCGCCCCGCGACGGTGGGTCCCTGCGTGATAAGGTTAGCCCCACGATTCGTGTGAATCTTCGTTGATTGGCGTGGAGAACCGGGATGGGCCGCTGTTTGATCGAGCTTCCACTCGACCTCATCGAGCAGATCGACCAGATGGTCGGCCGGGAGCGACGCGACGAGTGGGTCGCGGAGGCCGTCTGCGAGAGGATCCGCGTCGATCGCCTGGCCGCGTTCGAGCAGGCAGTCGGCTCGCTCCAGGACGTCGACGTCCCTGGGTGGGAGACCCCGGAATCGACGGTGGAGTGGGTGCGGCGGATGCGGGATGGTACAGGGGATCCATGGCTACCGACCGATCCGCTGCCGACTACGCGATGACGAGGTATCTGATCGACACCTCGACCCTGATCGAGCTCTCGAAAGGTCTGCCGGCCGTCCAAGCTGGCTATCGGACCTTGGAGACCCCGGAAATCGAGATCGGGATCTATGCCGTGGTAGTGGCTGAGTTCTTCTCCGGCATCCCACCGGCTCGGCGGGAGGTCTGGAGTCTCTTCGCGCGGGAGCTTCGTTTCTGGCCAACGTCGCCCGGGGCGGCCTTCAAGGCGGGGAGTGACCGTTTCGACCTCGCCCGCCGGGGGCGCCGAGTGTCGGCGTCGGACGCGTTGATCGCGGCGGTGGCGCTCGAAATCGGGGCAACCGTCCTCACTGACAACGCGAGGGACTTTCTGATCCTCGGTGTTGATGTGCGCTCCCTCCGGCATTGGTCATCATAAAGGAAGGTTGGCATTCGATGGAGCCAGAGCCGCGCCGCGTCCTGCTCGCCGGCGAGACGTGGCTGATGCACACCATCCTCCAGAAGAGATTCGATTCCTTCACGACCACGACCACGACCACGACCACGACCACGACCTACGGCGAGGGGCACCAGTGGCTCCAGGCCGCGCTGGAGGCGGGCGGCTGGCTGGTCGTTCGTGTGCCGTCGACGCGTTCGCTCGAGAGCGGACGCGACGGCGGCGCTAGCGGCTCGACGGCCGAGGCGGCGGCCACGGGGTTGGATCGATGACGATCGCCGAAGAGCGGTCCGGCGTGAACGTCGTGGTGCCCGAGCCGCTGGCCCGCGAGGTCGAAGCCCGCGTCGGACCGGGCGACCGAGAGCGCTTCATTCTCGAAGCGGTGGAGGAGAAGCTGAAGCGGCTGCGGAGGGTGGAGTCGTTCCAGCGATTCGGGGGGTCGCTGGTAGCGGTCGACATCCCTGGCTGGGAGACGGCCGAAGCGTCGGCCGAGTGGGTGAGGGGGTTGCGGCGCGGCGACCCCATTGGCGTGGCCGACGATCCGGCCGAAGGGTAGCGGCGGCGAACCATGCCCCCCTTCCTGCTCGACACGACGGTCCTGATCGAAAGCTCGAAGAATCGAGAGCCGACGCTGAGCGCGATCCTCCCTCTGCTCCGGAGCGAGGTCGAGGTCGGCGTCTCGACGGTCAACGTCGCGGAGTTCTTCGCGGGGGTGCGCCCCGACGAACGGGGACCGGCCGAGGCGTTCCTCGAGGACCTGACGATCTGGGTCGTGACCCGCGAGATCGGCGCCTTGGCGGGGACCATTCGATACGACCACGCTCGGCTCGGCCGAGCCATCCAGCTCGCGGACGCGTTGATCGCGGCCACTGCCCTGGTGGTTGGCGCCACCCTACTGACGGACAACGTGAGAGACTTTCCGATGCCGGGACTGACGGTCCGACGTCCCGCGATG
>JBBSNJ010000325.1:0-4738 GCA_038232775.1 Thermomicrobiales bacterium | reverse complement strand
GCCGCTGGACGGCGCGGGGGTGGTCGGACGACCGGCGTCGTCGCGGCGGCCGCGCCGGAAGTTCTCCGAGCGGTGCCACCCATTCGGGGTGCGTTCCGCTGTCCGGCGGGCCCCAACCATAGACGACCGGGTCGGCGCCGAGCTCGCGCAAGACGTGGGGCCAGGTCGCGAAGGACGGCGGCCCCGCGAATCGCTCGGGGCAAGAGCGGGAAGTCGGGGCTGGACGCGGTCTTGACGGGCCGCGGTCCGCCGTCCGATTGGTGTTTTCTCGATCAAGATATGGTCGAACGCGCAGGCGCGGTCCCGGAGGAGGAAGACAGGATGCCGGTGGTCGACGAGTTCCTGGCCGCCAACCAGCGGTACGCGGCGGGCTTCGACAAGGGGGGCCTGCCGCTGCCGCCGGCCCGCCAGGTGGCGGTCCTCGTCTGCATGGACGCGCGCATCGACCCTGCCAAGGCCCTCGGGCTGGCCGAGGGCGACGCCCACGTCGTCCGCAACGCCGGCGGCCGGGCCAGCGACGACGCCCTCCGCTCCCTCGCCATCTCCCACGAGTTGCTCGGGACCCGAGAGGTCGTGGTCATCCACCACACCGATTGCGGGATGCTCACGTTCACCAACGAACAGATCCGGCAACGGCTGCAGGACCGGCTCGGCGCCGACGCCTCGGGGATCGACTTCCTGCCCTTCGGCGACCTCGAGCAGAGCGTACGCGACGACGTGGCGGCCATCCGCTCCTCGCCGCTCATCCCCGACGACGTCGCGGTCAGCGGCTTCGTGTACGACGTGCGCACCGGGCACCTCCGCCGGGTCGACTGACGCCCGAGGCGGCCGGCGCCCCGATCCCCGGCGCCGGCCGCCTCGTCCGGCGGCAGCCGCGCCCCAGCCTCGCGCGCGCAGCGGCGTGTCCGGTTCGCGGGCGGGAACAAGGCCTCCGGCGACGGCGACGGGCGCGGCGGTGCGCGGCGATGATCGTACCGGTGGCATCGGGGAAGACTCGTCCGATCACCCGAGCGTCAGGAACGACGAGGCGACGAGCCGGTGGAGGCCGTCGGCCGAGGGATCACGGCGCGCCGGTCTCGCCAAGCGCCGGCGCCCGCAGGATCGTCCGGACGGTCTCGTGGCTGACGCCGAACTCGGCCGCCAACTCCCGGAGCGTCCGGTTTCCCGCGCTACCGCGGATCGCCGCCGCCCGCTCCGGGGAGAGCTTGCGCCGCCGGGGCTCCCGAGTGGTGTCCCGACCAGACCGACCGACCCGGCGGCGTTGGGGCGGCGCGGCGAGCACCAGCGCGTCCAGCGGGAGGATGCACCCGCGCGAGCGAATCCCGTCGCTTCCGCCCAATCAAAGCTTGGATAGACGGCGCCGTCTCCTCGGCGCCGTTTCCGTTCCCTCTGCACGGTCCTTCCGCCACCACCCACGCAACCGGCAAGAGCGGCGAACGGTGCGACGTTCGGGCGTGGGCACGACCGCTACGATTTGCCCGTCCGCGATCTCCATGGATTCCGAGATGAGGCGCGCCACCCCGCTGCACGGTTCGGGTGTTGCCGCGTCCGACCCCGGCGCACGAGTAGAATCCATCGACGCAACTCACGAGCAGCCGTTTCGTTGAGGACTCGGCGTTGGTGCCCGAGGCGGCCGCTGGCGTCCTTCCCCGCGTCCCCGCCCAAAGCATGACTGGCTGACGATGTTCCGGATCTGAGGTCCGACCACCGGGACAGGTCTTCGGGAGCGAGCCTCCGTGACTCCCTCTGGTCGGGGCAGAGCCGTGGTCATGCCGAGCAAAGCCTGTTGAGGGGTGACCACCCTTGCAGAGGGCGCGCCAGCGGCAATCTCCCCGAGACAGTCCGCTTTCTCGACCTTCAGCGTCCCCGTCGGCCCCCTTCACTAGCGCCCACTTGTGCCAAGATGGCTCTGGTACTACGATGCCGGTGACCGACGACGTTCCGTCAGGTGACGAGGCACGGCGACACGCGTGCAGGGGAGAGGTGCTGCGGAAGGCGCTGTCCGCGGGCAATCGCTGGAAACGTGCGAAGGATTTCGGAGGGTTGAGAAATGGCACGGTGGAATCCGTCTCTCATCCGACGCGACCTCTTGAAGGGCGCAGCAGGCGGTGTCGCCGGCCTGATCTCGGCACAGTCGGCTCGGGCACAGACGCCAGAGGCTGCCCCTGCCGCACCGACAGTGGCCCCAACGGGCAAGACGATCCGGGTCCTGGTCGTCGGCGATCCCTTTCAGTTCGCCCTCGAGCAGATCTTGGACGATTTCACCGCACAGACTGGCATCGACGTGGTCATGGAGAACCTGGCCTACGAGGCGCTCAACGCCCGGCTGGCGACCTCCTTCGTCAGCGGCACCCCGGACGCCGATGTCGTCACCGTCGATCAGATGTGGACCGGCCAGTACAGCGACAACGGTTGGATCATCCCCCTCGACGATTACATCAGCCGAGACCCGGAGATCAACGTCAAGGATTTCATCCCGGAGGTGCTCTACTCCCTTAACACCTGGCGGGGTCGGATGATGACCCTGCCGATCGCTGCCTACGGCCAGGGTGTGGTTTACCGCCAGGACGTCTTCGAGGCGAATGCGATCGAGCCGCCGCCGACCGAGGCGGCCAACGCGGCGGGCTGGACCTGGGATCGCTACCGGGAGATTGCCGAGGGCCTGCAGGGCACCCAGTTCGACGGCACGGACATGTTCGGCACCGTGGTCTGCGGCGCCCAGCCGGTCCCGATCGTCCACATGTACACTCAGCTTGCCGCCAGCTACGGCGTTCGCTGGTTCCAGAGCTTCCCGGACGCCCCCTGGGACTTCACGCCGACCATCAACTCGCCGGAGAACGTTGAGGCGCTCCGGTTCTACAAGTCCCTCTATGACCTCTCGCCGCCCGAAGCGATCAACTACGTCTGGTTCGACGCCGGCACCCGCTTCGCCCAGGGCGACATCGGGATGTTCTACTGGTGGACCCCGTATTTCTACCTGGTGAAAAACGACGGCTACATGACCGGCACCCCATCCAGCGTCCAGGATAACCTCGGCTACGGCATCCTGCCCAAGCTGAGCGACGACGCCCCGCAGACCACCAGCTTGGGCGGCTGGAGCCTCGGCATCCCGAGCACCTCCTCCAGCCAGGAAGAAGCGTGGCAGTTCATCAAGTGGGCGACCGGCACCACGGCCCAGAAGCAGATGGCCATGCTGCCTGACTTCAACTACCAGTTCAGCGACTTCGCCCGCGCCTCCCTCTACAACGACCCGGAGATTCGGGAGCTCTACCCGTATCTGGACCTCCAGTTCGGGATCATGCAGCAGGGCAACGGCAAGATCGTCCGCCCTCCGGCTCCGGGCTACACCACGCTGGAAGGGGTCTACGGCTTGCAACTCAACCAGGCATTGAGTGGCTCCCTCTCGCCCGAGGACGCCGTCGCGACCACCGAGAGCCTGTGGACCAATATCCTCAGCGGCCTCTTGCTCGCCCCCTACGAAGGCGAGAGCTACGATGACACGCTGGACAACACCAGGGCGCTGATCGACCGGCTCGCCGGCAGCTAACGCCCGCCGATTTTCGTCGAGGGGGCCGGGGCGCCCGCAATCGGCGCCCTGCCTCCGAGGCTGCTCCCGATGACGTCGCCCGGGCGGAGGTGTCTCGACCGTGAGCTTAACGCTGCCCGCACGCGCCGTCGGCGGCAAGGCCCTCCCCTACCTCCTGATCCTGCCGTCCGTTATCGCCCTCCTGTCCCTCATCGTCTATCCCATCATCTTCTCGCTGCTCAACAGTTTCTACCTCTGGAACTTGCAGATAAGCCCCACCCCATTGCTGTTCGTCGGGGACCAGAACTACCGCTCGGTCTTCACCGTCACGCCGTTTTTTGACGCCCTCCGCAACACCCTGCTCCTCTCGATCGGCGGCACGTTCATCCAGTTCTGGTTCGGCCTCGGCATCGCCCTGCTGCTCAACACCCAGCTCAAGGGGATGTCGGCCGCTCGCGCCCTGCTCATCATGCCGACCACCATCGCCCCGATTGTCGTCGGCTTCCTCTTCCGCTACATGTACTACGAGGGCGGCGGCCTGATCTCCTGGCTGCTGACCAGCGCCGGGTTCCCGGTGCCGCCCCAGGGATTGCTCGGCAGTGCCCAGACGGCCCTCGCCGCGATTGCCCTCGCGGACATCTGGCAGTGGACCCCCTTCTTCGCCATCGTCCTCTACGCGGGGCTGCTCTCCATCCCGGACGACATCGTCGAGGCCGCGCGGGTCGACGGGGCGAGCGGCTGGCAGCTCTTCGTCCGGATCACCTTTCCGCTGATGTGGCGGACCGCGGTGGTCGTGATCATGATCCGCTTCATGCAGCTCTTCAATATGTTCGACTTGGTGCTGGTGCTCACCCGCGGCGGCCCCGGCACCAGCTCGCGGACGCTGAGCTACAATCTCTACCTGGAAGGGCTGGCCAACTACAACATCGGCGTCGCCGCGGCGATGACCTGGATCATCGTCATCCTCGTGACAATCCTGGTGAACCTCTACATCCTGGTCGCCTTCCGGAACTGGGAGTGGTGATGCGCCAGACCCTCCCCCGCAAGCTGCTGATTTACTTGGCGCTCGTGCTGGTGCTGCTCTTCCTCGTCGGTCCAATCTTCTGGTTCCTGGCGCTGGCGCTGCGACCGCCAGCCACCGCCTTCGCCAACCCCCCGCAGTTCCTCTTCCGCCCCCAACTCGACGCCTTCGTCTACACCTTCATCGACCCG
>JBBSNJ010000324.1:0-4738 GCA_038232775.1 Thermomicrobiales bacterium | reverse complement strand
TCCGCCGTCGGGAGCGGGACAAGATCCCCGCTCCCGCGCCCGGGACCAGGGGAAGGGGGCCGGGGATGAGAGCCAGCTGTCGCCGCGGGAAGGCGACGCGTTCCCCCGGATTCCGTATCAGCCGACGCAGCGCCGTGAACGGGGCTCCTCCCCCGGCGATCGCCGACCCCGCCGGGTGCAGCCGGCTTCAGCCGGGTTCGTCGCTTCAGCCCGGTCCCTTTAGGGTCGGGCGACGCCGGTTGGGAGGGCGCCGAGGGGACCGGAAGCGGCCCCCCGGATGTTGGATGATTCGCGGCCGACTCGGTTGCACCGCTCCGCGATCGGACGCGGGACCGACTCCCCTCGCCTGCCGCGGCGGGAGAAGGCGCCGCGGCCTGGGGCGGAAAGCCCCAAGCCGCGGTCGTCGTCGCGCTCGCTGTCCGCCCAGGGGCGGTTCCCCGAGAGCCGGGTGCCCGCGTCCGCTTGCCCAGGAGCGGACGCGGTCGGCCGGACGCCGGACTAGGAGGAGCGGTTCCAGTTGGCGATGTTCCAGTAGTTGGTCTCGAACGGGCTGAGGGCGACGTTGTCCTCGTCGCCGTGGAGCAGCGAGTTGGCGTGGGCGTACTTGTCCGCCGCACGGTTGACCAGGGGCACGGCCGCCACGTCCTCGACCAGCATGTCGTTCATCTGGATGAAGAGCTCGGCCGCCCGCTCGAAGTCGGTTTCGGTCTGGACCGCCTCGTAGAGGGCATCGTACTCCGGGTTCTGGTAGCGCTGGTAGTTCTGCCCCGACCAATTGTTGGAGCGCTGGGCGATGTTGCGCCCGTCCAGCCCCGCGTACCACCCCGCCATGTAGGAGACCGGGAAGGGCGAGACCGGGTTGTTGGTGTACATGTTGATGTCGGAGTACATGTGGTTGATGTCTTGCTCGTTCGTGCCGCTGAAGAAGACGCCGGAGTCGACCTGCTGCAGCTGGACGCGGAAGCCGACCTGCTCAAGCGCCTGCTTGATCACCGCCTGCGTCTTCTGCCGGACCGAGTTGATCGAGGTGGCGTAGGTCATCCGCAGCTCGACGCCGTCCTTGGCGCGGACGTCGCCCTGCATCGTCCAGCCCGCGTCCTCGAGGATTTGGGCGGCCTGCTCGGGGTCGTACGACCAGGAGGTGTTCGGCGAGTCGGTCTCGTACAGCCCAAGGATCGGGGTCCGGTTCAGGATGTTGGCCGTCGGCGGCTCGCCCTCGATGATGTAGAACTGCTGGGCGATCACGTCGCGCGGGGCGGAGAGGTTGATCGCCTGGCGGACGGCGGGGTCGGAGAGGAACGGGTGCGGCGTGTTCATCTCCGAGCGCTGGCCGTCGACCTCCTGGTTCGGGTCGGAGAAGTTGATGTGGACCCGCTCGACGCTGTTGCCGGGCTGGACGACCAGCTTGCCCGCCCCGCCCTGCTCCAGCTCGCGCAGCACGTTGGGCTCGACCTGGAGGTTCCAGGCGTGGTCGTACTCGCCGGTCTGGAGCACGAAGCGGGCGGCCGAGGCCGCGTCGCCGCCGCCCTTCAGGTTGACCCGCTCGAAGTAGGGCTTGTTCGGCTCCCGGTAGTTTTCGTTGGCGACGTAGATGACCTGGTCGCCCGGGGAGAACGACTCGACCCGGAACGGACCGGTCCCGATCGGGCTGCCGAGGAAGTTGTCGTGGGCGCTCGGGTCGGACCCGAGGATGTGCTCCGGGTAGACGTAGCCGTAGGTCGAGCCGGTGTGCATGTTGAACCAGAGGGCGTTCGGCGCCGGGAAGGTGACCCGCACCGTCAGGTCGTCGACCGCCTCCATGTTCTCGATCACGTTGTAGACCTCGAACGAGGTCGCCGCGTTGTCGGGGTTGGTCACCCACTGCCAGGTGAAGACGACGTCGCGGGCGGTCAAGGGCTCGCCGTCGCTCCAGGTGACGTCTTCCAGGAGGTTGTAGGTGACGCTGGTCAGATCCTCGGCCAGCAGGCCGTTCTCGATCGTCGGCACCTCTTTGACGAGGTTCGGGATCAGGGAGTTGTCCGGCAGGTAGTTCATCAGCGGGTCGAGCACCAGGCTCGAGGCCATGAAGTCCTTGGTGCCGGTCCCGACGTGGGGGCTGAGGGTGGTCGGCGCCTGCCACTGGATCAGGCGCAACTCGCCGTCCTGGCCGCGGGTCTTCCCCTCGGTGCCGAAGGTGGGGCGTCCAGCGACGTCCTGGGCGGCGGCGACGCCGAAGCCGGCGTTGGGGCGGCGCGCCCCGGCGCTGACCTGGGCCGCCTGCAAGACGAACCCGATCACCGGCATGCCGACGCCGAGCGCCAGGGCCCGCGTCGTGAACTCGCGGCGGGAGAGCCCGCCCGCTTTCAACTGATCGTAGAGCGCCGCGAACTTGCCCGTGCCCGCGCCCGTCGTACCAACGTCTCTCTCGGCCATCGTTGCTTCTCCTCGTCTGTCGTCTGAAACGTCTCGACCATCCTGGTCGAGCGCGGGGCAGCGGCCTCGACGCCGCCGCCCCGGTGGCATAGTCTACGTCGCCCGCCGCGGCGCGGACCGGCGCCCGGCTTGTGCGTCCGATCCAAGGTCCGGCAGGGCTGCTACGCCTCGGGCTCGGTGACCTGGAGCAGCACGGCGCCATCGGCGCCGCCCATCTCGCCGACCGCGTAGGTGCCGACCTCCAGGTCGAGCAGGGCGACGTCGCTCTGGCCGCCCGGCGCGATGCCGAAGGCGGCGACGAAGTCGCCCTCCGGCATCGACCCCGCGACCGGAGTCGCGGCCGCGTCGGCGGCCGACCCCGCGACCTGGACGACCGAGAGGGAGCGCGGCTCGGCGCCGTCGTTGGTCACGGGGAGGATGATCGCCGGCCGCAGCGGCGTCTCCCGGTTGCCGGCCTCGTTGACTCCCTGGCCGAAGGCGATCGGGGTCCCGTCGTCGGCGAAGGTGACGCCGATCACGCTCGAGGCCTCGACATCCGGCTGCGGCAGGCGCAGCGTCTGCTCGTCGATCAGGAGTTCGCCGTCGACCTCGGTCATGAACCAACGGGCGGCGGTGTACTGGTGGTTGCCGAGCAGGTAGACCAGATCGAGGCTGGCGCGCCCGTCGTTGTAGACGTTGACGTCACCGGTCTCGAGCAGGGTGATCGGGGGCAGCGCGCCCTCCTGGCTGAGCGCCCCAGCGGCCTGCTCCAACGACTCGATCCCGTACTGGGTGCGCAGGTAGTTCGCGGTGCCGAGCGCGACGACCGCGTCGGCGTCCTCGGCGTTCCAGCAGTAGATGAAGTTCTCGGCCGCGGCGACCGCGCTCTCGACCGTCGCCTCGTCCTCGACCGGGGTCGGCATCGGCGCCTCGGGCGCCGCCGCCGCGTCCTCGCTCGCGACCGGCGAGGCCATCGGCGAGGCCATCCCGGCGTCGGTGCTCGCCATCTGGTCGGGCGCCTCGCAGCTGCCGGTGGTTGGGCTGGCGACGATCCCCGCCTCCGGCGTCGCCTGCGCCCCGGCCCCGCCGGCTCCGACCAAGGCGAGCGTCCCCGCCAGCGCGACCGCGCGCACCGCGCCCCGACCGCCGCCGCTCCGAACCCCTCGCTCTTGCGACCACCGCGTCGTCGTTGACTCCCTCACCGATGCCTCCTCGCTCGAACGTTCCGCACCTGGGCGCGCCCAACGCGCGCCAGATCCACTTCATTGGTCGCGGCCTGTGTCCACCACCAATATCCCCGCAAGAGTGGTGCCGGACCCTACAACAGGCGGCGGGTGAACGGGGAGCGGGAGCGGTCGTGGGCAGCCGGAGGCGGCGGATGGAGATCGAAGCGGACGGGGGCGGTCGGACCCCGGTCTTCGCCCTTCGCGTCCCCCTCGCGCCGCCTGCTGCCGATCTCGCATCACCCTCCGGCCACTACCCGGTCACCTCGAACGCCGCCTCCATGCCGAGCGCGAGGTGGGGCGTGCCGTTGGGGGTCGCGAAGAGGCAGACGACGGCGTAGTCGCCGGGCGCCAGATCGACCAGGACCAGGTCGGCCGCACCGCCGGCGGGGACGGTCGCCTGGCCGACGTAGCTGATGCCGTCGGGCAGGTCGGGCCCGGCGCCGCGCAGCAGATCGCCGGTGGTCGCCCCGTCGTCGAGCCGGAGGACCAGCATCTCGTGGTCCTCGGTGCCGATGTTGTCGCCCCGGAGCACGACCGCGTCCCCGTCGACCTCCGACTCGTCGAGCGCGATCGCGTACTCCTCGAGTCCGACCGCGATCGTCTCCGCCCCGGCCGGCGGCGCGAACCGGAGCGCCGCCTCGGCGTCGACCCGCCAGGGCGTGCGGCCGGCCTGCCGATCGGCCCGCGGCTCCCGGACGAACCTCCAGCGCGAGCGGCGGAGTTGGTTGCCGACGACCGAGACGACCTCGGCCGTCGCCCGGTCGTCGCCGTCGGCTTGCACGTCGCGGACGGTGCGGATCTGGGTCGACACCGGCGTCAGTCCCTCGGTCAGGGCCAGATACTCCTCAGCCGGCAACGGTTCGCCGCCGCCGTAGAGCTGCCCCAGGTAGGTCTCGGTCGCCAGGGTGGCGACGAGCTCGCCCCGCCCGGCCGAGAGGCAGGCGGCCAGCGCCCCCACCACCCCGGTCAGCTCGGCCGCCAGCGCCGCCTCCGGGTCGTCCGCCGCGGCCGGTTCGTCCCCACCACGATCGGTCGCCGGCGCCGCGTTCTCGACCCGCGGCACGATCAGCCCCGGGGTGGCGGCGGCGCCACCCGCGGCGGCGTCACCCGCGGCGGCGTCC
>JBBSNJ010000323.1:0-4740 GCA_038232775.1 Thermomicrobiales bacterium | reverse complement strand
ACGTTGGCCTTCGTGCTCACCCTCGACGCGATCAACTTCGGCTCCGGCTACTTCCCCCATCTCCGGAAGCGGCCGGGCCTCTCCGGCTACTTCACCGTCGCCGCCGCACTCACCGAGCGCTTCGACGTCGCGGGGGCCTTCAGCGCGGCCGAGCTGGAGCACCTCTCCCCCACCGACTGCGCCGTCCTCTTCGGCCAAGACCCCGACAACGCCCCGGCGATGGAGCTGATGGGGCTCGTCGCCCGGGCGCTGCACGATCTCGGACGTCTCCTCCGAGAGCGGTTCGACGGGCGGTTCGAGGGGCCGGTCGCGGCGGCCGGAGGTTCGGCCGAGCGCCTGGTCGGCGTCCTGGCGGCGATGCCGTTCTTCCGCGACCTTTGGCGTTATGACGAGTTCACGGTACCATTCTCCAAGCGGGCGCAACTGACCGCCGCCGACCTGGCGCTCGCCTTCGGGGGCGAAGGACCAGGCCGCTTCGACGACCTCGACCGCCTCACGATCTTCGCCGACAACCTGGTGCCGCACGTGCTCCGGGTCGACGGGGTGCTCCGCTACGATCCGGCCCTGGCGGCTCGGATCGACGCCGGAGAACCCCTGGCGGCCGGCTCGCCGGAGGAAGTCGAGATCCGGGCCTGCGGACTGCACGCGGTCGAGCTGCTGGCAGCGGCGCTGCGGGAGGCAGGACGGCCGACGACCGCCATGCGGCTCGACTACCTGCTCTGGAACCGGGGCCAAGGCGCGTTCTACAAATCCCGGCCGCGGCACCGCGCCCGATCGGTCTCCTACTGACGGCGGTCTCCCGGCCCCCCATGGCTTTGTGAGATGGGAGGCGGGCAGCACGAGATCGGCCCGGCGGATATCCGCCGGGCCGCTCGCTGGGTGGTAGCGCATACGGGATTCGAACCCGTGGTCTCCGCCTTGAGAGGGCGGTGTCCTAGGCCGCTAGACGAATGCGCCCCGGCGTAGCGTCCAGCTTAGCATCGGGGTCGTGGGGCCGTCAAAGTCGGCGCGGCGACGAGACCACGGCGGCGACGTCCGCCCCTCCCCGACCCGTCGCCACGTTCGCGCCCGACGCTCGCCTGCCGACGGAACCGGCACTGACGGCGGATTGCGCCCCGGAGACGACCCGTTACCGTCGCCGGTGGATGGGACCGCGCGACCCGTCTCCCCTCCCACGTGGGTCAGGGAGCCGTCGGTCGACGGTGCTCCCGCTCCGGGCGACGGCCGGAGCAGGCAGTGCCCGAATACGAGCTTCGCGCGATAACGTCGTGTTGGAGAGGGCGGCGCTTGCCCTCATCGGCATTACCTCTCCCGCTGCGGCGGACGAGGAGAGTCTGGTCTTTGGCAGAGGGGAGAACCGGCACCGATCAGCCGAGCCTCGGATGAGGCTCCTCCCGGAGCGTCAGCATGTCCCCGGCCGACCGGAGGAGATGGGCCGATCAGCGGCCACCCTCGCTCCGCTGTCGCGGCCCGATCACTCCCGGCCCGCCACGGCGGCGAGGACACGACCGACTGCGGCGGTCCCCTCGGTCTCGAGCCGGTCCGCCTCGCGGAGGAAATGCGCGCCGCGCTCGCCGTCGCGGAAGAGGCCAACGTTGCCGCGGACGTTCAGGAGGGCGCCGCGGAGCGCGGTCTCGTTCAGCCAGGCCGCGATCGTGACGTCGGCGAGGGCGTGCCGGTTGCCGAGGCGAGCGACCGGCGCCAGGGCCCGGGCCAGCTCGACGGCGGCGGCGGCGACGGCCAGCGGAACCTCGGTCGAGGCGAGGAGCGCGGTCCGGAGGGCGGCGGTGCGGCTCGCCCGCGCCGCGTCGTCGGTTCTGGGCCACGCGGCGGCGGCGCGGTAGGCGCCGTAGGCGGCCTCGTCGGCGGCGGCAAGCGGGAGGAGGCGCCCCCGGAGCGCGTCGAGGGTGGCGAGGTGGTCGCGGAGCTCGGTCTCGGCCCCGGTCTCGGCGTCAGCGCGGCCCAGCGACAGGTGGGCGACCATCGCGCCGAGGGCGGCGGCGAGCGCGGCGACGACGGCGACGACGCTGCCGCCGCCGGGCGTCGGCTCGCCCGACGCAACCTCGGCCAGATAGGCGGCGAGGGAGCGGTCCTCGGGAGCAGGTGGCGCGCTCCGGTCGTCCGTCAGTCCCATCGCCTGCTCCGAGCGGTGGTCACCGCCAGGGAGGGAGGCGCCGCGGCCGCCGGGCGGCGGGGCCGCGGTCGGCTCGGTCACGGTTCGCTCCTCTCCCGGCCGTCAAGGCGAAGCGTCGGCGGCTCGCGCGTCGGCGGCAAAGAGGGCCTCCAGCTCGCGGACGAAGCGCTCGTCGTCGTCGAACTCGACCCGGTAGGCGGACTCGTCGCCGCTCGGGGCGGGCGGCAGGACGAAGCGGACCCACCCCTCCTCGGCGCCGCGCATCAGCAGGTCGGTGACGCGGGCCTCGAACCGGTTGTACGGCAGGTCGGGGGCGATCACCCGGTAGTAGCGCTCCCCCATCCCGTTGCGGGTCCAGATCAGCCGGACGAGCTGGCGGTGCTTGGTGCGGAGGTCGGAGGTGGAGAGCTCGTTCGCCATCAGGCCGCGGGCGATCGCGCCGAGGCGGCCCATCGGGCGGACGGGTCGGGCGCAGATGGGGCAGGCGCCGTCCACGGCCTCGTCGCGGCCGTAGGAGCGACGGCAAGCGTCGCACCAGAGGTAGCTCTTGGTGGCGGGGGTGGTTGCCATAGGTGGATTCTCGGAGCAGCGCGGCGGACACCATACAGTTTAGGGGGCTAGCCAGCGGCCGAGCACCGCCGTCGAGGGCAGGAGCGATCAGTCCGCACGGCTGGTCCTCCTAGCCTAGACTTGCCGAGCGGTCATTCGGCATCAGGTCTGGTGCAACGGAAGCTTGCTCGCGGCTCGTTCGGGACGCGGCGGGCGAGCCCTGCACCGCCCCAGAAACCCATCCCCGGACTTCCCTCGGGCGGGGTTCCTCGTCCGAAGCTTTCGGGTAGGAAGTACAGGGCGTAACGAAGCATCACGCAGACAAGGAGCACGACTAAGCCGAGAGCCATCCATTGGAGAACCCGAAGCAACCGAGGAGACACAGCAATGGCCTCCCCACCCCCGCCTCTCCTCGGATCGGATCAATCCTCCCGTGCCCGTCCCGCTACCGGCGGAGCCCGCGCGGCTCGTAGCGGTCGGCGGCGCCGCCGAGGGCGGTGTTGGCGGCGGGCGGAGTCTCGCCGGCGCGGTCGGCCCAGCGTTGGATGCGGTGGGTGAGGTAGATGCCGCCCAGCATCATCGCGAAGGCGAGGACGACCTCGACCGTGTCGGCGAGGACGCCGAAGTTGGCCAAGTTGCGGGAGCCCTCGTAGATGACCTCGAAGAAGCGTTCCATCGTTGTTCCCTCGACGTCGTTTGAGGACGGTTGGACGCCCCGCTAGCCCGCCGTCGGGGAGCTAAGGGCGTCGCTCCCCGGCACGGCCGGGGCGGCTGGATCCACGATCAGGTTGCCGACCATGCCCGCCTGGAGGTGGCCGGGGACGTCGCAGTAGAAGACGTAGGTGCCGGGCGCGGTCTCGGGCGGAATCTGGACCGAGACCGTCTCGTTGACCGGCATGTCCTCGCTGATCCCGAGCTCGTCGATCGAGAAGTTGTGCGCGGACCCGCCGACATTCGGCAGGGAGAGGGTGGCGCCGGGCGGGACGGTGACGTCGATCGGGGCACTGGCAGTGGTCCGCTGGCCCTGGTACTCCCAACCGATGTCGAACCCTTCGATGGTGTAGACCCCGTCGCCGGCGCCTTCGGCGACCACCATGTCCTGCTGGCCCTGGTCGAGGCTCGCCTCGCCCGAACCCTGGCCTCCGGCCTGGGCGGCGTCGGCGCCGGCCGGTGGCGGAGCCGTCGGGTAGACCCCGGCGTAGTTGTCGATCGTCTCGTTGTAGACGCGATCCCAGTCGACGTACTCGATCATCGTCGCTAGCTCGTGGATCTGTTCGGGGTTGAGCAGCGCCCCGCCCTCGGCCCCGGTGCCGAAGGCCGGCATCAGGGCGCGCCCATTGTTGAGGGTCTCGACGATTAGGTCGTAGCGCTCTTGCCGCACCCGCGGGTCTTCGCTCTGGTTGTCGCGCCAATTGAGCTCGTCGTCGGCGTTGTCGGGATCGGGACCCTCTGGATCAGCGTGGGGGTTCAAGGGGAAGCCGATCCGACCGTCGGTGCCGAAGGCGCCCGCGCCGCCCGGCCCGTGGCAGGCGACGCACTGGGCGATGTAGGTCTGGATGCCGCGCTCGATCGCGGCCTCCTCCTGCTGGTCCGCCTTCTGCTCGACCCGGTTCGGCTCGTTGGCGACGTAGACGACGAGCAGCGTCGCCAGCGCCGTCAACCCCACGACGACGATCGTCGCCAGCTTCTGTACCGCACCCACCCTGCGCGCTCCCCTCGGACGGCCGCTCCGCCGCCCCTATCATCCGTCCTCCGCGTCGCCCGATCCGCCCGCCTTCGGCGGCGGAGCGACCGCTAGGCGATCGGCACCGCCTGGCTCGGCTCGTACTCTTCCCGCAGCGAAATGTCGCCGGTGTCGACCGAGATGTTCTCGCCGTCGACCGACACCGCCATCAGGTCCATCGGCCGCGGCGCCGGACCGCCGGTGAGCACGCCGTTGTAGTTGTACATGCTGCCGTGGCAGGGGCATTGGAACGCCTGCGGGCTGTCGGCCGGCCCGACCCAGGGGACGGTGCAGCCGAGGTGCGGGCACTTGGTGTAAAGCGCCAGCAAACCTT
>JBBSNJ010000322.1:0-4750 GCA_038232775.1 Thermomicrobiales bacterium | reverse complement strand
TCCGCCAGCCCCGGCTGCCGCCTCAGGGGCGACAGCGACGAGCCGGTCAGCGAGGAAGACCGAGACGTTGGTCGAGAGCCCGTCATCCCCCGGCGAGAGGTAGGCGATCCCGACCAAACCCGAACCCGCGACCGCCTCCAGTCCGAACTGGAGCGACCCCGTCTCGTCGAGGACGCCGCCGATGTCGCCGCAGGCGACCGCCTCGGCCCCCTGATCGTCGGAGCCGAGCACCCGCAGCGCGTGCTCGTCGACCAAAATGGCGTCGAGGGTGAGCGGCGCCGAGGTGAACGACGTCTCCGCCGTCACCCCGTCCGCCGGCCCGACCTGCTCCCCCGTCGGCAGCGTCAGGTCACTCAGGGCCGCGACCACTTCTCCCCGTGCGGTCCCGCCGCAGCTCCCGGCGACGATCGCAGCCGCCCGCGGCCCCGCAGGAGCCGCCACCACGGCCGGCGTCGCCGCGGCCCGAGGGGTCCCCTCCTGTCCTCGAGCCGGCCCCGGCCCTCTGCCGGCGGCCACCAACGCCAGGGCGATCGCCAGCGCCGCCGCAACCGTCGCCGCTGACCGAGGCCAATGTCGTCCACGTCCCATCCCGCGCCCCTCCCGCCGCCACTCGCCCACCCCCCACCATGGGGGCGCCGGTGGAGCCCCCACGCTAGCAAACACTCCCTGTGCCCGGCAATCCCCCGTTGAGCGCGAACGCCGCGCTCCAGGCTCCCCCTGCGCCCTCCCTCGTGGCGCCTCTCCGGCGGACCGGGCCGGCGCAATTCTCGCCCTCCGTGTCCCAACGATGCGCGAGAGGAGACCGGCCGCCGCGGAGCCGGAAAAGACCGATCATTCACAAGCTCGAACCGCGACCGCCTGCCCAATCGGTACCTCGGCCCTCGGGGTAAGATGACCCCCTCCCTCGCCTCGACCGCCCGGGGGGCGGGAACCGCCAGCTCCCCGGCGTCAGCAGCAGGAGGACGAGCCGATGACCACCGGTCCTGCCGCGAGCGACCATCGCCGTCGGTCAACCATCCCCGCGCTCCTCGCGCGGCGGGAGGATCGACGCCGCGTCCTCGGCGCCGCGGCCGCCCTCGGTACCGCCGGGGCGTGGCGACCACGGTCAGGGGCCGCCCAGGCAACACCCGGCGCCTCGCCTGTGGCCGTGCCGTCTGGCGACGCGATCCGGATCGGCGCCATCTACAACCTGACCGGCGACCTGGCGTCGCTCGACGACCCCGCCCGCGACGGCTCGTTGCTCGCGCTCGACGAGCTGAACGCCGCCGGCGGCGTCATCGGCCGTCCGCTCGAGCTCCTGATCGAGGACGGCTGCACCGACCTGACCGCCGTCGCCAACGCCGCCCGCAAGCTGATCGAGGAGGAAGACGTCGTCGCCCTGATCGGGCTGACCGACACCTCCTACGCGATCCCCGTCGCCGGCCTCGCCCAGGAGCGCGCCCGCCCCTTCCTCACCGTCGGCGCCACCGCCCCCGTGATCACCCTGGTCGGCGAGTACGCCTTCTTGCTCCCCTTCGGCGACAACGTCCAGGCCGCGGTCGGCGCGGAGTACGCCGCCCGTCAGGGCTGGACCTCCTGCGCCCTGATGATCGACGCCCAGATGGACTTCACCAAGTTCCTCGCCGCCTACTTCGTCGACCGCTTCCAAGCGGACGACATCGGTGGCGAGATCGTGGCCGAAGTCACCTACCCCAGCGGCGACACCGACTTCTCCGCCCAGCTGACCGAGCTGGCCAACCTCGACCCCCAGCCCCACTTCCTCTACATCTCCTCCGATCCGTCCGAGATCGGCACGATCATCCGCCAAGCCCGCGACCTGGGTCTCGAGCTCCCGATCGTCGGCGGCGACGGCTACGACACCCCCCTCCTGATCAACATCGCCGGCCCGGCCGCGGGTGGCGTCGTCTTCGCCACCCACCAGGGCGTCTACGACCCATCCCCCACGGCCGACGCCTTTCGCGCCGCCTACACGGCGACCTACGACCGGCCCGTCCCCTCTGTCTTCGCCGCCCTCGGCTACGACGGTCTCTTCCTGATGGCCGATGCCATCGGCCGCGCCGGCACCGACGACCCCGCGGCGATCCGCGCCGCGCTCGCCGCGACCGAGGGCTTCGAAGGGGTCACCGGCGTGGTCACCTACGCCGGGGGAAGCCGCGTCCCCACCAAGGGCTGCGCTTTGATCGAGGTCCGCGACGGCGAGTTCATCTTTCTCCAGAACGTCACGCCCGAGATCGTCCCCCCGGCCGGCATCGACTAACGGAAAACCCTCCTGCGCACGCCGGTCGGCCGCTGGCGCTCTCGTTCGGTCTGGTCCTGATCGCCGGGCACCACCGGGCCACGACGGGGGAGATTTCGGCTGGAGCCGCATTGGCGAAACTGGCGGTGATCGTTGGTGCTTCTCGTTCCCGTGCGGTAGGCGCGGGGAGCTCAAGCCTCGATCCTCGGCCGAAGCCAAGATCACTTCCGAACGTTTGGAACTCGACCCTTCGCAGTCAAATGGCGGCGTTCCCGGGGGCGCCACAGCGAGCAGGAGACGCTCCATGGACCACGAGCCGGCAGCGGACCCCCGCACCATCGTCTTCTTCCCCGAGGGCGCCTTTGGCCCCACCAACAACTGCGCCGGCATCGGTCACCTGCTGCGGCAGCGCGGCCACCGCGTCGTCTTCGTCGTCGAGGAGTCGTTCGCCGGCACGCTCGAGGCCAAGGGGTTCGAGGAGCGGCTGATGCGTCTTCAGTCGCCGCCCGCCGTCCCCGAGGAACCGGGCCAGTTCTGGAAGGACTTCATCCGCGACACCGCGCCCCACTTCCGGGAGCCGACCATCGAGCAGTTGGCGACCCTGGCCAAGCCGATCTGGGAGCAACTGGTCGCCGGCGCGATCTACGTCGAGGACCGCCTACAGGACATCTTCGCCGAGTTGCGGCCCGACGCCATCGTCGAGGACAACGTCGTCCTCTTCCCGGCGGTCGCGACCGCCGGCGCGCCCTGGGTCCGCCTCGTCTCCTGCAACCCGCTCGAGCTCCCCGACCCCGCCCTCCCGCCCGTCTTCTCCGGCCTCCCCGTCGCCGACCGGGCTGGCTGGGAACCGTTCCGTCAGGAGTACCGGCGCCTTCACACCGACCTCCACCGCTCCTTCGCCGGCTTCGTCCGCGAACACGGCGGCCCACCACTCCCCGACCTCGCCTTCATGGCCGACTCGCCGTGGCTCAATCTGACGCTCTACCCCGCCGAGGCCGACTACGACGGCGACCGAGCGCACCCCCTCCCGCCGACCTTCCACCGGATCGACTCCTCCGTCCGCACCACCGAGCCGCCGTTCGACCTCCCCGACCAGCTCCGCACGGACGACCCGACCAGCAAGCTGCTCTACGTCAGCTTGGGCAGCCTCGGCTCGGCCGAGCCGGAGCTGATGGGCCGCTTGGTCGAGCTCCTCGGCCGCACCCGCCATCGCGCCATCGTCAGCCTCGGTCCCCAGGCCGGGCAGCTCGCCCTCCCCGCCAACGTTTTGGGGCGAGGAGGTCCTGCCGCAGCCCTCGATCCTCCCCCTGGTCGATGCCATCGTCACCCACGCCGGCAACAACACCGTCACCGAAGGCTTCCACTTCGGCAAGCCGATGCTCGCCCTCCCGCTCTTTTGGGACCAACACGACAACGCCCAACGCCTGACCGAGACCGGCTTCGGCCACCGCCTCGCCCCCTACGCCTTCACGGATGAGGCGTTCGTCGCCGCTCTCGACGATCTCCTGACGTACCAAGCGCGCCAAACCCGGCTCACCGCCCTCGCCCGTCGCCTCCAGGCGAACCCCGGCCTCGCCCGCGCCGCCGACCTGATCGAGCGCCTCGCCCTCGAACAGGCTCCGATCCACCGCGCCGCCTGAAACCGTCTGCGACTGATAGGGAATCCGGGTGAAATGTGAGGGTTCCCGGGCGGGCCGCGACCGCGCTCCCCCTTGCCCTTGTCCCGCCCACCGGGAGAGGGGCCGGGGGATCGCGGCGGCCCGACGACGGGGCAGATGGCCGCGGGGACCGGGTTCCGTGCCGATTCACGGCGATCGCGCGGCCCACGATGCGCCGCGCAGAGGCCAAAAACCAAACTGTCCGGGAGAGAGGGGGCCGGCGGTAGGGGCCGACTACCGCAGCGGGAATGCAAACTGTTCTTCCGGAAGCCGTTTGAGCCAGCGAGGGGGTACCGGTCGCCGGACCGGGTCTCGCTCCGGCGTCAGGGCGCGACCACCCCAACCACACCTGGGCCACCGCCGACCATGCAACGGGGCCGGCCCGTTCGGACCGACCCCCTCGCGCCAGCTATTGATCTCTGCTCAAACCGAACGCGGATTCGGACGGGTCGCCGGGTCCGCCGTCCTCTCCAGACTTCGGGTGATCGCTTCCGCTTCGTCGGGAACTGCCCTCACCCCCGGCCCCCTCTCCGTGGGCGGATGGGGGGAGTCCGTCGAACTCTCGGGAGCGGAGCAGTTCAGCTAAAGTTCGGATTAGTTGTTGCGGCCCTTGCGGCCCTTGCGGCCCTTCGGGGCGGTCGTTGCGTCCACGTCGGCGACAGTCTCTTCCTCGACCCGGACCTCCTCGCGGCGGACGGTGCCGCTGACCTGCTCGGTCCGCTGCACCGCCTCCTTGCCGATCTCCACCTCCTCCGCCACCCGCACCCGCTTCTGCAGCTCGACCTCCTCCCCCCGCACCGGCACCTCGATCACCCCCTCCTCGAAGGCGGCCTCCCCCGCCGCCACCGGCCGGTCC